>CAYPJI010000225.1:256-3822 GCA_964411045.1 uncultured Methylobacter sp.
AAGCGCGCCACCGAGTACGGCGCCGAGAAAGCACGCCTTATCGACTGCCGCCCACAATTGGTAGCCGAAGGCATTGCCGCGCTGCAGTGCGGCGCTTTTCATGTCACCACTGCCGGTTCTACTTATTTCAACACCACGCCTATTGGCCGTGCAGTTACGGGCACCATGCTGGTCGCGGCCATGAAAGAAGACGGCGTCAACATCTGGGGTGATGGCAGTACCTATAAGGGCAACGACATCGAGCGTTTCTACCGTTATGGCCTGCTGACCAACCCCGAGCTGAAAATCTACAAGCCCTGGCTTGATCAAACCTTTATCGACGAACTGGGCGGTCGTACCGAGATGTCGGAATACATGCGTCAGCATGGCTTTGACTACAAAATGTCGTCGGAAAAGGCCTATTCCACCGATTCGAACATGCTGGGTGCCACCCACGAAGCCAAAGACCTTGAATACCTGAATACCGGTATCAAAATCGTGCAGCCCATCATGGGCGTCGCTTTTTGGCGCGACGATGTTCAGGTCAAGGCCGAAGAGGTCACGGTTCGATTCGAAGAAGGTCAGCCCGTTGCGCTGAACGGTAAAACGTTTGCCAATATGGTTGAGCTGCTGATGGAAGCCAATGCCATTGGCGGGCGCCATGGCCTGGGCATGAGCGACCAAATTGAAAACCGTATCATTGAAGCGAAAAGCCGCGGCATTTATGAAGGCCCCGGGCTGGCTTTGTTGTTTATTGCTTACGAGCGCCTGGTAACGGGAATACATAACGAAGATACGATCGAGCAGTACCGCGAAAATGGCCGCAAGCTGGGCCGTTTGCTGTACCAGGGGCGCTGGTTCGACCCTCAGGCCATTATGCTGCGCGAAGCCTCGCAGCGCTGGGTTGCCGCTGCCATTACGGGCGAGGTCACCATTGAGCTGCGCCGTGGTAATGATTATTCAATTCTGAATACCACATCGCCCAATCTAACCTACCACCCCGATCGCCTGACAATGGAAAAAGGTGAATCGGCCTTCTCGCCACGCGACCGTATCGGCCAGCTGACGATGCGCAACCTTGATATCGTCGATACGCGCGAAAAGCTGCGTACTTATGCGCAGGTTGGCTTGTTGTCTTCGTCTAAGGGCGATGGTGTGCCTGTGCTGCAAGACGCGACCAAGAAAAGTACGTCGTAAACGTACGTTGTAACGTTCAGGCCATAACCAAGGCGCCCAACGGGCCTTGGTTGGGTCGAAAAAAAACGCCACGGTGTGGCGTTTTTTTTATGCCGGCCTTATTTGACCTGGCCCAGCAGCAAGAACTCCATGAGCGCCTTTTGCACGTGCATGCGGTTTTCGGCTTCGTCCCAGACAACGCTTTGCGGGCCATCGATAACGTCGGCGGTGACTTCCTCGCCACGGTGAGCAGGCAGGCAGTGCATGAAAACGGCTTTCGGGTCGGCGGCAGACATCATTTCGGCGTCGACGCACCAGTCGGCGAATGCCTTGCGGCGCACGTCGTTTTCGTCTTCATAGCCCATACTGGTCCAGACATCGGTCGTGACAAGGTGGGCGCCCCGACAGGCGTCGATGGGGTCAGCGAACACCTTCAAGGTACTTTGGGCCGGACTGCCAATGCGTTTCGGGTCAAGCTCGTAACCCTTGGGGGTGGACACATGCAAGGTAAAGCCGAGCATTTCGGCAGCCTGTAGCCACGTATACGACATATTGTTAGCGTCGCCGATCCAGGCTACGGTTTTACCCTGAATGGGGCCCAGATGTTCGATGAAGGTCTGGATGTCGGCAAGAATCTGGCAAGGGTGAAATTCGTTGGTCAAGCCGTTAATGACAGGCACGCGTGAGTGGGCGGCGAAGCGTTCGATACGGGTCTGTTCGAAGGTGCGGATCATGACCAGATCGACCATGCGCGATACCACGCGCGCAGTGTCTTCTATGGGTTCTGAGCGCCCCAATTGCGAGTCGCCAGTGGTCAGGTGGATTACCGAGCCGCCAAGCTGATACATGCCGGCTTCGAACGAAACGCGGGTGCGGGTACTGGCTTTTTCGAAGACCATGGCCAAGGTGCGGTCATGCAAGGTGTGATGTGGCTGATAGCGCTTGAACTTGTCTTTGATCAGGCGGGCGCGATCAAGAACATACTGGATTTCCTGGGTGGTGAAGTCTGTGAACTGCAGGAAGTGCCGCAAAGGGCCGGCTTGCGTCGTAGCGTGAGACATCGTGAACCTTGATGAGTGTTATTGGTCTGAACTGTCTATGATAAACAATTTTGGCACTCGTCTGCGAGCTGCCAATGAAAGCGGTACAATCGGGCAACACACAATCTTCATTCAGAATCGTGCAGCAGCTAATCATTTACGGCATTACCGAAGCCGGTCAGCGTTTTCGTCCTAGTGACTGGGCCGAGCGGCTTTCGGGGGTCATGTCGCAGTTTCGCCCACCCGGCATGCGCGCCGACCGTTTAAGCTATTCACCCTATGTTTTTCCTACCCATGTCGATGGCATCAGGTGTGTGGTAGTTGACCACCGCTTACGCGAACTTGAACCTTTGGCCTGGGCTTTTGTGTGCGATTTTGCCAAAAGCAATCAGCTAAAAACGCAAGAGCGACAAGCCCCCCCTCAACGCCCGGACTAACCGGGCTTTTTTACGACGGTAGGTTCCTATGGCTTTGGTTTGGCAAAAAAAACAGGGCGCATAAAGCGCCCCGATTCTTATTGCGGGCAGCGCTGTTACGCTACCCCGGCAATTTTGCCAATTAAACTACTGCAGTAATTTAGATTGCTTTAACAGCAGCGGCAAGACGGCTTTTATGACGAGCAGCCTTGTTCTTGTGAATGATGTTTTTGTCGGCAACGCGATCGATGATGCTGGTCGTTTTGCGCAGAATTTCGGTAGCAGCGGTTTTGTCGCCAGCTTCAACAGCTTGACGAACGCGCTTGATAGACGTGCGCAGCATAGAGCGCAGGCTGGAATTGTGCTTGTTGAGCGCAACCGATTGGCGGGCGCGTTTGCGAGCTTGTGCGGTATTAGCCATAGTGATATTTGTTTACAGTGTTTGGCCGCAGGGCAGCATAACTTGGGCGCTTAAGGGTGTTTTGTAACCCTAAAGGCTGTCGCGTTGCGCATTGCAGCTGTTTAATTAGCAAAGACCAAGATTCTATCTTATAAGGCCTGTTTTGTAAAGTGTCGTGGTCGAAATCCAACCACAAATAGTGTTGCGAAATAAGCAATACCCGCAACAGCCAGCACGCAGGCCAGCCAAAGTACACGCCAAAATACACCGTCTGGCTCGATCCAGTCAATGTAATGGTTGGCTGCAACCAGTACCGCACCCAGGGCCAGCAGTGCCGGAACTACCTTTAGCAGGAACACACCCCAGCCCTGGCGGGGCTGATACACGCCGCGTCGGCAAAGCAGCACCAACAGCAACAGCGCGTTCACTGTGGCGCCCAGGCCAATCGACAACGCCAGGCCAGCATGTGCGAATAGCGGCACGAAAATCAGGTTAAACAGCTGGGTAAGTATCAGCACGAAAATCGCAATTTTGACTGGCGTGCGAATATCTTGT
>CAYPJI010000226.1:0-3811 GCA_964411045.1 uncultured Methylobacter sp.
TACTTAAATCTTGCATCAACCGAGCAGAGATAGACCCTATCCTCTGAGTAATTTTTGCGCACATGTAGCGCATCAACATTTTCTGGTGTATTCAAACGGAATCTCGCAAACTGTCGGTATAAGACCTTATGTGCACCATGCTCCTCAGAAAGAAACTTAAGCCATTCAAGCGTTGCTGCAGAAACAGTGGTCGATAATTCTACAATGTAGGCCTCTAATAGAGTATTCCGAATTTCACTAATGCTTATGGCAGGATTAATCACGAACTGACTTAATTCGATCGCTGCCGCACGTGACCGAACACCCGCGAGAAATACCTTAGCTGCTGCCTCAGTCGGTAGCCCGAGTTCAACAAGCAGACTAACTCTAGAAAGAGCCTCAATTCGGTTTACTTCGGTCATCTTGTCTAGCTTCTGAGCAATTGCGTGGAACAGCCAAGGAAGCTGGTACCCATAAAGATCGGTACAAATGCCAGTGGCTTCAACACCATATGCTTCGATAATTAGCCGAAGGGATACACCGCTAAGCCATTGAGGCCGGATAGAAGCCAATACTTCTTCGCTTGGCATTTTTTCCACTATGTTCGCAGCGTTCACGCGCGCCCACGATTCAAATTCAAGTACGAATGAATTCAGCGAGTTCTCACTGAAACCGGAATCCAAGTAGCGATCTATCATTTCGCGAAAAGCATTCAATTGGCTGAATGCAGCGAGGCCAACAGACAACGGCAGCCCAGACGCAATTACCGCTCGCCGCGCATTCGGCGGTGTTTTACGTAAAACACCTTCAACTCTTGCTCTCAGGAAGCCTAGCAAATCACCCTCTTTAGCCGTTTGATTACGGTGTCTTTCTTGGATAGCTGCTAGAGAGTCACGAAATGCATCATCTACCCAGTTAGCGACCAAATTCTGGTCATCGCCTGTGTATGCAAGATGCAGCGCTAGGAGTTGATCGTCAATCCAATCGAGCACACCCTCAACGTTTTCCTTATGCTCCTTGAGTGGATCGAAACCATTGTTTGCCACCAACTCCAAAAGAGCTTCGAAGGAAATACCTACGCGAACTGAGACTCGGTGCAGGTAACTAGCCATCTGAAGTAGACCACTTTCAACTTGTTCGAGATGCGATCTATTGAAATAGTATTGGGCTGCGCTTTCAGTCCTGTTGATCTGCAACTTATCCTGGGTCATATCTATCGCATAAAGAATTTTTCCTTCTCCATCTACGAAGGCTCGTCCTGCACGACCGCAGATATTCCAGAAATCTCGTTTGCTTATCCGCTGTTGGCCTATCCAGGGAGTTGCGATAATGACCGATGAAATTCCGATATTCACACCTTGCCCCAAGGTCGTGGTTGCCACGATTATTCTTGGCGGATATTTTGCAATGAGTTTTTCAACAGAAATCCGTACTTGTGGCGGTAAGCTATTGCTATGACAAATTACACCTAGCCGTGCTGCAGTGAGCTCGAATGCGTCATCGCCGAGCTCTTCATTACATACCGTTTCAAATAGTTTCCATTCTATTTCTGGCCATGGGTATGCAGGAGCGTCCCGACCAACAGCATGCAAAACTGCCTTAGCCATTGATGGCACCCACCTTGCCTGCCCGGCAAATATCAAGACAGGCCCAAGCTCAGCAAGTCGAACAGCCGTAGCCGCCACAGCCTCAGTTTTATTGGCGGGAAAGGATCGTGTCGTCGTCGCACTCTTATGAACCTGCTTGAATTCGACAAATTGAGGATTAAAGCACCGCTCACCTCCTAACCATTCAATCGAAACACCTGATTTTCTCCAACGAAGTATTCCAAATCGTTCGGCAGACGGCTTCCAATCTGACTTAACCAGCGCCCCAACATCACCCCCGATCCAAGCGGCTAAGTCCTCAGCGTTGGGAAGAACGGCTGAAAGTAACAATATCCTTGCGCCATAGCGGTTAGCCAACAGTCGCAGGTGCTCTAAGAAAAGCTCATTCCGAACATTGCGTTCGTTCTCCCCTAACAGGTGGCCTTCGTCAATTATTACAAGCTTCACCGACCTAAAAAGTTCAGGCTCCGCTCTGAGCATTGCCTTGGCCTTTTCGGGAGTCGCAATGGTAATGTGGCCTTCATTTACTAACTCCATATCTACCCCGCTAAACCGCGATCCTCCGTAAAGGTGCGAAACATGGTATCCGAGCGGAGAGAGTGTCTTACTGAAGGTTCTCTCTAGTTCAAAGGCCAAAGAACGAAACGGAGCCAGATATAAAACTTTTGCTTGTGAATTGGCTTTAAGCGTCTGAAGAATCGCTAGTTCTGCAACCCTTGTCTTCCCGGCACTCGTTCTAAGATTAATTACCCCGCCTCTATTTTGTGTATTAAGAGCCAGTTGAAGCGAAGATGTCTGAGACTGCCAAAGCTCTGTAACAGGAGGGGTCAAAAAGGCCAGCAGCTTCACGTAATTCTCAACTTGGGCCGCTCCCTCAACCCCGAAGTATGGAGGCAACACTGACCACAACGCCTCATCGACATAATCCTTCAGCATTAACTTTAGCAAGCGGCATTGCCACCAGAATGAAGCATTTGATCCTCCTTCGCTTATCAACATCGCATCACGAAGAATCGCATCTGCATTCGCCAATAGTTCTTGTTTTCCAGAAATAGTATGTTCGGCAATAAGTGATATTGATCGTGCCAAACATATTGACAATGCCCAATCATTGAATTGATTTTGGTCATCAAACTCGGGCGTTGGGGCCAGCAAAACCGCGTTCAACTTAGAAATAAGTCGAGAACGATCTTTCTTTAAATAGGCGGCGATCATTGCAGCGGAAGGGGTAATCCCTTCCACATTCTTGATCAGCACGAATGCCCGTGAATACTGACCACAAGCATAAAACGCCATCGCGCCGATCAAACAATGAAATGCGCTTGCTGGCTCTTTCCCGATTTCGGTTCGATGTGCAGATTCAAGAATTTCCGCCGCTGCATGTAGCTCGGCATGCCCATCAACCGCTTCCCCCTTCTCAATAAGGCTACAACCCGCAGCCAATTGTGCATAAGCGATGAACGTAACGCGGTCATCGAGTCCAGAAGCAAACTGGGGAAAGTGTTCTGGGATTTCATTTACTTCCCTTAACACCTGCTTAGCTTTAGATTGTGAGATCAGGTTCCTTACACTTCCTGATTGCATAGATTGAGCTATTTGACGAGCGTTTTCTACCGGGAGAGTCATATCAGCGCTGCTACTTCTGCAAAGCAGTCGGCTACAACCGCTTCGGGGTCAGGGAGGACAAGCGACATTACCGCCAACCTCTGTATATTTGATTGCGCAGTCGAAAATACATGTGAATGCGCATGTTTATTGCTCACAAGCAGACCAACATAATCCAGTTGCAAGCGACCTTGGGCAAAAAGCACATTGCACTCCGCTACTTTTGTCCCAAGCTCGTCTTGTCCAGAGTCAAACAGCCTATCAGCAACAAATTGAAGTGATGCAGGAACATTTCCTGAGTGGGATTTTTCTAGAGCCTCAATAAGTTCGCCGACAACCGCCTTTTGTGAAGTTGAGCGGAATTTTGCTTCCCCAACTAATATTCTGACCGGATTTGAATTGAGATCGAACGCCAGTACATCATCGCCCTTCATGGATTGATCGACGTTGGGATTGTAGCGGAGTCGATAAACAGGAAGTTGTGCTTCGCTCGAAGCGACAATATATTCCGCAAGCAGAATCTCAGCCCAATTCCCCTTCTGGGTACTAGTATTGGTTGGAAATCTCTGCGTGGGATCGTTAAAACCTTGCCTTTCTAATGCCTCGCGGCGAGTTCGGTC
>CAYPJI010000227.1:0-1625 GCA_964411045.1 uncultured Methylobacter sp.
TAGTCGCAACCATAAATTCAGTGCTTGCAAAGAACGGCATTTCTGAGCAAATAGCTATTTCCGATATAACCATTACTGAAAAAACCGTTTCTGATCTTGTTAAATCGAACCCGAAGCTATCCGAGTTAATTACAAACTTACTTTGGCCTAGCATTTCTTCAGCCACCGTTTACCACTACACATCAAGATGCTCAGCCGAGAGCATTCTTAACTCCGGGGTGTTCCGCTTTACAAATATCGCAAAGCGGTACGACGAAGGCGAGGTCGTTACGTTCTGCAAAACACACAAACTTAATGGCTATCTTGCTAATGACGCAAATGGCGAGCCAGCATACCGCAACCTTATAATGCCAAATACATTCTATGCATCATTTACGGATACAAATCTCTCGAAAGCCCAAGAAGAGTATTTCTGGTCTTCATTTGCGACCTGCGATGGCGTTCGCCTAAAATTTGAAATCAAAGCATCAAACCCAAACTTCAGAAAAGTTTGCTATGAGGAAAAGAAAGGAAAGCCGATACCACTTCTCTCTGAGCTAACCGACCGCCTCAGAAATGATTATGGGCGGGAATTCATTCTTAAAGGCATATCCCGTCTTTGTTCGTTCTATCTTTCTGGCGCTGACTATGGGCAAGAGAATGAATACAGAGCCCTTTATAGAGTCTGGGAAGGGCTTGGGCCTCAACCAAAAGGGGTTGGGCCAAACAGCTACATTGAGCTCCCTTTAAATCAAATGAGTGAGTGCGGCTATCATTTGCGCGTTATCGAGGTTCACGCAAATGAAAAAATCAATATGCCATCCTCCTATGTATTTTCTCGGCGCGCGGCATAACAATTCGTTCAAGGCCGACGCCTTCGGCGCGACCTTAACTCAAAAGTTAGGCACTCCAAAGACAAAATCCGGAGATAACATGAAATTTTCTCGCGACGAACTCATCCATCACATATCAAGATCAGAGTCTGCAAAACTAGTTTACCGAGCAGCAATGAACACTGGCTTCTGGCCGGACTTCCCCGACTACCAAATCGAAAATTTCGGGCGCAGCCTTGAAGCTGCAAAAATCTCCGAAATAAAAGAAATCGACAATCTAATAATAAACAATGAAAAAATCATAAGAGAGTACATCGCCAAAATTCATAGTCAGAGGAAAAATTATTGGCGCCTGAGCCCAGGATTTTTATGTGAGCTAGTGCTTATACTCAAATACCCATCCACATTTACAAAGGAATACCTAACAGGAAATGGGTGGGATGAAGAAATAGCTGAAATCGTCGTATCGGCAGCGACCCACCACAGTGAGAGCAGCGCCTAACAATGCGCTCAACTGTCGCTCACTTCGTTCGCTGGACGTCCAAAAGCTGCGCTTTTGTCCGCCCGTTAGCTTAATCGTTAGGTGTTTAATAAAGCATTCGGAAATACGCATGAACAATGACATAAGTAGAATCATTAAAGGCCTTGAAATTCTTGCAAAATACAAACCTGATGCAGATATTTATGGAAAAAACAATCAGACATGGTTTCTAGAGGCACAAGAAGAAGAGTTTCTGGAAATGGCGAAAGAGGACAGAGAAGAGTTAATTAAGCATGGCTGGCGGCAGAACAAGAATTATCCGTATAAGTGGG
>CAYPJI010000227.1:1635-3799 GCA_964411045.1 uncultured Methylobacter sp.
CTTAATTTAGAGAAAAAAACTCCAAATCTATTTCAATGAGTAAATTTAATTACTTATCAAGCATCTAACCACTCGCTCAAGCGGACAGCCTCCAGCTGCCGCTTACCTTAATTTGTTAGGCAGCCAGGAGCCGGCCATGACACTCGGACCTATACCTGATTATCTTAAGCAAGGAATGCACAAGCATTTTCTCTCTGGCTTGAAGGGCAATCGCTCACTGGACACCTATGAACTAGATCTTTTTCAGTGGTTCAGGGAAGAGACTGAGAAAACATGGGCAATAATGGACTCAGAAGAGCAGAAATATATTCAAGAGCAAGTTAGATCTGGAGCTGAAGAGATAAACGACAGCGGCCTCCTTGCAACTGAATACTACCGCAGGAGAATGCGCGCTTCTCATGTCATCTTTCTAGCGTCTCTTCTTGAAGGCGCAATGAAACAAGAGTGTGATCGGGCCACTCGAGTACTAGCCAAGAAAGTTTTGTTCAAGCCATCAGAGCTTAAAGGCGATGCTTGGAGTGCCCGAAGAGCTTTTCTAGAGAGGCATGGGGCATTCCGCATCCCTGACGAACTCTGGAAACCGATCGAAAGCCTACTTGCTGTGCGTAATGCGCTAGTTCACCACAGTGGCGAAATCTCTTTGCTCGCGAGGGCGCAGTTGTCGCAACTACGCAAGATTTCCGGAATAACCGTTGACTCATCCGAACTTGGTGTAGACGTGAGCTTCGTGGATGACGCATCTAAAGCCGTCAAAGATGTTATGGAATTTTTGCATATCCAGATAAATGAGTTGATAGATCGCACAATTACGCCCAAGGCAATCACGTAGTGCGGCCTAACAACTGGTTCAATCCGTTCGCTGCGCTCACTGGGACGAGCTAAAGCCCGCCCCTCAACCAAACGTTAGGCATTGAAAATGATCGAATCCTGTTACTGGCGTGCAGAACTGAGGAGCGATCTCGCGTGGCTCCGGAAGAAACGCGTATATCGACGATGGTCTGAGAAGCAGCACGTTCTCTTTGAGCGAAAGCTAATGATTGTTGCGTTTCAGGTTCGTTCGCTGCTGGAGCGACCAAAAGTAAATGATAAGGCTCGCGGAACTTGTCTTCCGGTATTGCGTTACAAAAAGATTGACGATCGACCATTCACTGTTATAGGTGCAGGCTGGCCCGAGGATCGATTCGACATTGAGCATCCGGAGTCACATACCCTCTCAGCCCTTGAAATTTGCAATCAGCTGATTCACTACTACTGGATGCAGACTTTTACGGAAGGGCGCGCCTTCGTTTCGATGCTCGTTTTTTCGGACTATCAGCGGAATAAATGGGCATACGAAATCCAGGTAGAAGACCTTTTGCGGCTGTTTGATGCATTCACCCAAGAATCGTCCGCTATAACTGATGCCGAATTCGAGTGGAGCGACAAAAAACAAGAATATGTTCTTAAGAATTCAAGCGGGCCAATGTAGCCATCACCTAACAAGCGGTTCAAATCGCTCGCTTCGCTCACTGGGATCGGCTAAATCCGACTCCTTAACCAAACGTTAGGATTTCTCATGGCCGCGTGGACGTATCTGCTAGTTTCAAGTCGAGGCGAGGTGTATCTAGGAGCAACAACAAACCTGCGCGCAAGGCTTAAATCGCATAACTCACCGTTCAACACGGGGTATACACGCGGCAGGCGATGGCATCTCCTTGCCGCCAGGAAATTCGAGACTCGCAAAGAGGCTTTCGCATACGAGAGCAGGCTCAAGAAATCTCTCACGGAGAAGAGTGAATGGAAATGCAAGTGTGCTCCGCGGGCAACAAAGATTGTTTATCGCTTTGGGTATTCGTTTGATCCACGCCAATGGCTTCGCACTCAACGAACTCTTCGTGAAAAATATTCGTTC
The DNA here is from genome assembly GCA_964411045.1 of uncultured Methylobacter sp. Taxonomy (GTDB): domain Bacteria; phylum Pseudomonadota; class Gammaproteobacteria; order Methylococcales; family Methylomonadaceae; genus Methylobacter. The sequence goes on from CAYPJI010000227.1 coordinate 3,527, forward strand.
AGGAATATTTGAATATTATGGACAAACCACAATTGATCTGCGGTATTTGCAGAACTTGATAGCACTCAAGGTAAACAACGGCGCAGCCTTGTCTACCGCTGCCAACGGTGGGTAATCGCTACGCGAGTTACTCACCCTACTTTCAGCCTTACTGGCCGAACTCACCCCACCGCCACCCGCAACTCCCCCTTCACCACCTTGTTCGACGCATTCACCGACAACGCCTCGAAGAAGCGCACCAGGCGCGGCACCTTGTAGTTGGCCATGCGCTGC
>CAYPJI010000228.1:0-3796 GCA_964411045.1 uncultured Methylobacter sp.
TTATTGATCGTTTTAATCAAATTTTAGACTCATTAATCCTGTTGTTTTCTCCAGCTCATTAAAACTTACGCGCCCAATGCAAAAAATATTGAAGGGCTTAAATCGGCCTTCGACCTTGAATAACGCGTATCACGATCACTATCAGCGCGAGAACCAAAAGAAGATGAATAAAACCGCCCAGCGTGTATGAGGAAACCAGGCCAAGCAACCAAAGGATAATCAGGACGACCGCTATAGTTTCAAGCATTTCTACTTCTCCTCTAAAAAGCCATCAATGGATGGCGTTTTTAACTCAAGTGAGCAAAATAACTACCAAAGATGCTTAAAATCCTTGACCGAAAAGGCTTCAGGATAAAAACGCCTTATCTCGAGCACTTCATTTCAAACGCTTGCCCGTCAAAAATGGAAATGAGCGCCGAGACCTACATATTCCATTTTATTCACATAGAATTGGCCGCTTGGGGAGTGGCCGTTAAAATATTCCAGAAGAACCTGAAAATGCCGCCCCATCACGTCCAGGTTTTCGAATTGAACACCGGCGCGTGCCGACACGTCAGTTTGCCATTCATTCTCTTCGTAGTTTTTGAGATCCACTGCTGCGATTGGCCGCATGGCGCCGAAATCCAGGCGCCAAGGACTTCTGTACTCAATCCCGTATTGCACCGACCAAGGTTTGAGCGATGCCGGATCCGTATTGAACAGGCCACCACCGCCGCCATACAATCGAATCCCGTAAGGAAACTCATAAGAGAGCTTTAAATCTATCCCTTCGAAACTCAAATTTACACGCTGCAATTGAGTTCTCAATAGGAACTCGTCACCGACATGAGAGCTTTGATGGAAGAGCCGGCCGAAAGCCGAAAAGTCACCGATGCGTATGCTCGAATACACCGCTCCAAAAAAATCGGTATTGATTAAATCCGTTGAGGGAGCGTCGAGATTGAAATCACTGAATACCCCGGCCTGAAGCCCCGCCTCCCACTGTCCCGCAAATCGTCGCCCAAAACCTAAGTTTCCACGGTAAAACGGTATGGTTTCGCCAAAGCTGACTGTTGCTATATTGTCGGCATTCTCAAAATCGCCAGTGCCGCTGGTATAATGATAAGCCGCTGAAAAATGAGGCCAACGCGGATCGGCCAGTAAACGCTTGAACAGATGCCCTTCCGGCAAAAATCCGGTCTGCAGTGCCAATTGCCCGCTCGGTTGAGCAGTTTCACGAACCCATGGTGCTGGCGGGGCTGATGCCGACTGTTTTTCACTTGCCACCGTCTCAATGCCGGCAACTCCCGGAATGCTCGACAATGCGTCCATGACCTTGGCACGATCTGTTCCCATTAAGTCATCGGTGCGAACCTTAATAACGCCATTTCTTACGTTCAATTCCGGATTAGCGAGCCTGAACTCGCGCTGAAGTATACTGGCAGCATATCCGGCGATATAAGCATCTTCTACCGGCGCCGCTTTGACGCCGGGAAGACAAAGAAAAAAAATGATGGCCATTAATAAGTAATGCACGTAACTCATCTTATTTCGCTACAGGACTAACGACCAGATTGCTCTCTACCGATTTCACTCCCTTAACGCCGCGGGCTATCTCTAAAGCTCTGTCTGCGCTTTGCTGGGAGCTAAGGACGCCGCTCAGCTTGACGACGCCTTTATCGGTCACTACATCAATCTTAGTTGCACTCAATAAGGGATCGGCTACCATTTCCCCTTTAATTTTGGCGGTTATAGCGGAATCGTCCAGATATTCTTCGACAGATCCGGATTTTTGTCCCATCGCCTCATCCCGCGTTTCCATACCTTCCTGTCGCTGCTCAGTGCCCTCTTCGAGTCTCTCCTGCGTTCTTTCAGTAGCTTCATCGACTTTTTTACCTGCCTCTTCGGCCGGCCCTTCCTGTTTACAGCCGGTCAGACCGATTACTGCGGCTAACAAGAGAGTTACAAACAGGTTATTTGAAAAAATCACTGGTTGATCGTTTTTTATCTTCATGGGATATTCCTTAATAAAGTGGTTGTTAAAAGTCTTGGCTATTTGCAACTTATGATTGCCAATTGGTCAAGGTTACTCCTAATTCCCAAGTTCCTAATTCATGACTAAGTCCTGTTCATAAAGATCAGAATCTTAAAAATGACCGGCATCAATCCGATTTTACCGACGTGATTTACAACCCTGCGGCCGGCATACGTCGGGCGGAAGTTACACTTTAAAGAAATTGCAGCCATTCCTGGCCTTTAAGTTACTGCTTAAGTCAGTGCTGGCTCTAGAACTCAAACTCTATCGCCGACAAATATCGGCTATTTCATTTCATGGCTCAAGATAGTCAGCGCCAGTCCGATATTTAACATTTAGAGGGTAATTCCATACACGGCGGTACGAGTTGGCCAAGTCAGAATTACATTTATCTTCCACATCAGAAGATTAAAGTTCCAATAGGGTTTATACCTATTGGCCTGCTCATACTCCTGAAGCTATATGCTCAAACTTATCCATTCATGGCTGGGTTTCAGCCAAAGATTCAATGATGACGACCTTAGTAAAGGGGATGCTTTGATGCAATGCCGTCCATGTTTTGGCATTGCATCAAGATGTGTAATACATCAGAAAGCCATCCCCTTTCTTTCCAAGAATCTATTGATTAATGGATTCTATCTTCAAAATCGCGAAGCCTTCGTTCGGCTTCGTCTTTCTGAATCCCATAGCGTTCCTGGATTTTGCCCAGCAACACGTCACGTTTGCCTCCAATTTGATCGATTTCGTCATCGGTCAAATCGCCCCAGGCTTCTTTTACTTTACCTTTCAATTGTTTCCAATTACCTTCTATTTGGTCCCAAGCCATTTCTATTCTCCTCATTGTTTGTGAAAGAACAAATTTCCTATAACACAGGAAACTCAGCTTAGTGGCGAACAATTGTACATTTCGCCTTACATTTTTAAGGTTAAAATATAGTCAAGTAAACCCAGATGGTCTGTGCGGTGACACACATAAGCATTCTGTCCTTAATACGACCTTTGAAGCTTATAAGTATTCAAAGGCGAAAGCGAAGCCGGTCTGTTATTTTAGGTGTTCATAGATTTAAAAACTTCCAATTCTATGAATTACATGTATTTGTTAAGAATTAACCTGATACTTACTGATTTATTAGCAGTATCTATCAGGCTAATTCAGCCTGTCAGTTTTATTCCAAACGGCTTTGCCTGCAAATGAAATGGGCTTCGAAAAGTTTCATTCGCCGGCTAAACGCCATTAGGATAGTCGTAGCTATAATGCTTGCGCAATGGCTTGACTACTTCCCATTGGCTATCCAATCCGGCGTGGAACGACACCAGATCACCAGGCAGAATCCGTACTGGTTCCCCTTCTGCTGGAGTTACTAAAATTTCGCCTTCCAAGATATAGGCACATTCAGTCTCATCAAAATTTATTGGGAATTTTGAAATTTCTTTTTCCCAGATTTCCCAATTAGAAACTCCCAACTGTTTTAATCGCTCTTCACTGGGATTGTGTTCGATGGTGATTTTGCTCATATTTTTCCTAAAAATTACACTTATTAAAAATAATCATTTTAACATTTCATATATTATTGCTGGGACCTTTTTAATCAGTTTATCTTGCTATTGACTGATTAACAATTTTCGCAAATTTTACATTCTTAAAAATGCTTAGATCATATCGTTATAAGCATGTCGAGATATCAAAACCCGTTTTTTCCAAAACTGCGCTATGAAATTTTTCCGCTTCGGCTATGCGCTCGCTCAAACCCAAATTAGGCGAGACTGTTTCTGTGAATTGAT
>CAYPJI010000229.1:0-3733 GCA_964411045.1 uncultured Methylobacter sp.
GGACGGGACAGTAACCGTATCCTGCAGCAAATCATTATCATGCAATGTCGACGGTACAACTTCTGCCAGTGATTTCTGTAAATCTTCATTCAGCCGCTGCTGAATGGCATCGCGCGTACTGCAGTGGGTGACGCCGAGCAAAAAGCTGGCGATCAGGGCGAATCCGGCTAGAACGCCGGTCTGAAATGCCAATCTGGGCCTCAGCTGCTCAAGGTTCGATGGCTCCAGCCAGCGTTTCAGGAATTCCTTATAGACGACCGTTTCTTCGATCAGCCACTTGATGTGGTCCGAATCAGATTTCATTGCTTATGCTCCTGTACAGCGGCTTTTTGCGCCAAAGGCTTTCCGTTGCGGTAGCGGCCGTATATCCTGGGCCGCATGTAATGGTCTATCAGCGGCGTCGCTGCATTCATCAGCAGCACGGCAAAACCGGCGCCTTCCGGATAAGCGCCCCAAGTGCGGATAACAAAGATCAACAGTCCGCAGCCTGCGCCGAAAACGAGCTGCCCTGCCGGTGTATTCGACGATGTGACATAATCCGTGGCGATAAAAAACGCGGCGCACATCAAAGCGCCCGAACTCAAGTGCACCAACGGGGAAACATAATGCTGTCCATCCATCAGATGGAAAATGCCTGACACTACTGTGACAGTCAGTAACAGAGAAACCGGAATATGCCATTTGATCACGCCCTGCCGGATCAGCCAGATTCCGCCTGCAGCCAGCAGCAGCGCCGATGTCTCGCCCAGGCTGCCGCGTGTCCAACCCAGAAAATCCAGGAAAATGGAATGATTCTCTAGGATGTTCGGCAGCCAGTGTTGCTGCGAAAATTCGGTCTTGATATAGCCCAGCGTCGTCGCGCCGGTCATTGCATCGGCAGAGGCCATGCTGCCCAGGCCGGAGAAGGTAATTGACCAGCTCTCGATAAGGCCGGGCGCGTGTGCCGAGAAAACAGGCGCGACATTAGGCCACGTCGTCATTTCGATAGGAAAAGAAATCAGCAGGGCAATCCGGGCCAGCATGGCCGGATTGAACAGATTCTGCCCCAGGCCGCCATAAACCTGCTTGCCCAGTATAATTGCAATTCCGGAACCGGCAACGCCTATCCACCAGGGTGCCCACGGAGGCAGCGTCATGGCGACCAGCCAGCCGCTCAAGAGCGCCGAACCATCCATGATTACCGGTCTGGCAGTCCTGCCTGCCAGACGCAGACAGAACGCTTCAAACAGGACGGCGGATAGCAAGGTGACAATGAACAGATTCAGGGCAGGCCAGCCAAAACAGAAAAGCCCGAACGCCGTCGCCGGCGATATCGCCAGCATCACCTGGCGCATAATATACTGGACTGTCGTGTTCGCTCCTATATGAGCGCCGCTGCTGAGCTTGCTGTGTACAATCATGCCAAGGTCCCTTGTTCGCTTTGTAAACGTTCTCTTTCTGCTTTGGCCGCCAAGCGCGCCTGTTCTTCTTCCTGCTGCTGTTTTTTGATACGGTCCATGCGCGCATTGCGTTCGTCCATCAGCCGCCTGGTGTGCTCCGATTTGTGCTGTGCCTGTTGCCTGGCTGCGAGTTCGCCGCTGGCGTATTTGAAATACTGCACCAACGGAATGTTGGAAGGGCAGACATAAGAACAGGAGCCGCAGCTAATGCAGTCCTTGAGGCCGATATCAACGGCCGCGTCGAGCTGGTTGTTGCGGATCCGGTTAGCCATCTCCAGCGGCAGCAGGCCGACAGGGCAGGCGCTGACGCACTGCGCGCAACGGATGCAGGATTGCTGGGCCGTGTTGCGGATCTCCTCCTGAGTCAAGGCCAGGATGCCGCTGGCGGCCTTGACGACAGGCAGGCGGCTATGCGGCAGCGCATCGCCCATCATCGGGCCGCCCATGATGATGCGTCTGACGGCTGTCTGATCAACGCCGCAGAAGGCGAACAGTTCGCTGATCAGCGTGCCGATGGGCACTTCGATATTCATCGGTGAAATTACGGCACCGCCCGAGACTGTCACGATGCGGCTGACCAGCGGCTGATTGAAGCGGATGGCCCGGTGCACCGCATAGGCTGTGCCGACGTTGTGCATGATTACGCCCACGTCGGCGGAGCGTCCGCCCGCCGGCACTTCCCGGCCAGTAAGATAGCGGATCAGCTGCCTGTCCCAGCCCATCGGATAACGGGTCGGCACCTGTTCAACCCTAATGAACGGGTAGGGCTGGACGGCCTTCCGCATGGCCGCACTGGCTTCGGGCTTGTTATCCTCGATGCCGACAATCACCTGCCCGGTTTCCATGCCATGCAGCATCAGCCGTATGCCGTCGATAATACCCACGGCCCGCTCCTGCATCAGCCGGTCATCGCAGGTCAGATACGGCTCGCATTCGCCGCCGTTGATCAGCAGCGTGTGTATCCTGTTTTCACGGCCCAGATTCAATTTGACGGCCGATGGGAAGGCGGCTCCGCCAAGACCTACGATGCCGGCCGCGCCGACGCGCAGGCTGACCTCTTCAGGCGCCAGTTGAAACGGGTCATCGACAGGCGGAGCGCTGAGCCACTTGTCTTCGCCGTCGGTTTCCAGCACGATCGTGCGTATCGGCAGCGCGGACGGGTGAGGGGCCGGATAATCGTTGATATCAACAATCATGCCCGAACTCGAAGCATGCGCCGGCGCGGAAATCATGCCCTGGCTGTGAGCCAGGAGTTGCCCTTTCAGTACATGATCGCCGACCCTGACCACCGGTTCTGCGGCTTTGCCGACATGCTGCTGCAACGGGATATAGAGTTTTTCAGGCAGCGGGAAATCAATCACGATAGGCTGGCTGGAGGTCGAGGCCTTATGCTCCTCGGCATGAACCCCGCCGCGAATACGCGGCGCTTTAAACAGGGCGGACAGATTCAGCATGTGGCAACTCCTTCGGCAACAGCCGGTTTGGGCCAGCGCCAGTTCCGCAAGGTGACTTCAACCGGATGCATTTGCAGGCATTCGGTTGGGCAGACGGCTACGCATTTTTTGCAGCCGATGCAGGCGTCACTGATCACGGCATGAATCTGCTTGGGCGCGCCGACGATCGCATCGGTGGGGCAGACCTTGAAGCAGCGCGTGCAGCCAATGCAGGTATCTTCACTTACTCTGGCGACCAGCAGTTCTGGGTCTTGTACATCGTTCAGATCGACTTCCACGCCCAGCAATTTTGCCAGCTGCTCGGCCAGCGAACTGCCGCCGGGCGGGCACAGCGTGGGCGGCGCCTCGCCTGCGGCCAGTGCTTCAGCTGCCGGCCTGCAGCCCGGATAACCGCATTGGCCGCATTGAGAGCCGGGCATTAATGCTTCCAGTTCATCGATGATCGGGTTGCTTTCAACTTTCAGATACCTGGCGGCGATACCGAGCAGAAACCCTAAAATTAGCCCTAATGTCGTCAAACTTACAATGGCAGTTAAAATGTACATGATGTCCTCTCAGGCAGGCTATTTGTACAGTCCGGCGAAACCCATGAAAGCCAGCGATAAGATTCCGGCCGTGATAAAAGCGATCGGCGTGCCGGCAAACAGGCTCGGCACGCTCATCAAGGCCAGGCGCTCGCGCAGGCCCGCGAACAGCACCATGACCAGCGTAAAGCCGATGGCCGACCCAAAACCGAAAACCATGCTTTGCATGAACCCGTATTGCGCCTGCACGTTCAGCAGGGCCACGCCCAGGACCGCGCAATTGGTGGTGATCAGCGGCAGGAAAATACCCAGTATC
>CAYPJI010000230.1:0-3733 GCA_964411045.1 uncultured Methylobacter sp.
GCTGGTTACGCTTTATCCCGATACCGAAATTGATCCGATTTTTAAATACGATTATCACGAGGCGGACATGGCGTTACCGGCAATGAAATTTGTTTCCAGCCGAAGATGATTGACGGCTTGGGCTTAGCCAGTCTGAACCTGGATATACTGCCAGCGGCCCGCTTAAGCGGTAGCATATTTGCGCTATGGAAAAATCGTTCTCCTCGATCATTGCCCCCTCATGCTGCCAACGGCCGCTTACTCTGCACAAGTGGTCCAGAAATATTGATCTGGCCGATATGCTGATGAATCATAAGGCGTTGGTAGCACTTTTTTTGCTTGTGGGCGAGAGTGATGCGAGAGAAAAATTTATCTGCAGGCGCGAGACTGCTAAAGCCGATTTTTTAATTTTCCAACAATAGTTTTGGAGTTCATACATGAACAAAGGACTAAAAATTCTTGTCCCCGTCGATTTTTCAGATTTTAGCCGTAGAGCGCTGCCCGTCGCTCAGGAACTGGCTCGTATCTACAAAGGCCGGATCTCACCGTTTCATGCCTATGATCTGTATTCGAACATGGACGGTTTTCACTATGACGTCGACAGTTTCCATGCAGATGGCGATCCGGCTACTATCGAGCAGGCCATAAAGGCCAAACTCCGGCAGTTTGCCCTGGAATCGGTGGACAACGGCATTCTGGATGACAGTGCCGCTGCCCAGGACCGCAAACCGGCCCAGGCTATCGTCGAGGCATCCGGCCGGTTTGATATGATTGTCATGAGCAGTCACGGCAGAACCGGCTTCATGCGCATGTTAATGGGTTCGGTGGCCGAAAAAGTGCTCCGTTTCGGCAATCGACCCATTGTCATCGTAGAGGACGAATCCGGCTTTACGCCCTTCCGTAAAATTCTTGTCCCTACCGATTTTTCTTCGAATTCCCTGACGGCGCTGCCTTATGCGCAGGATATCGCGCAGGCTTCCGGCGCAGAAGTGCATTTGCTCCATGCCTTGTGCGGCGACTTACACAATCCTGAACAATTCGAGCAGCAGAAACAGGAGCGGTTGGAAAAATTGCATGAAATCGCCGAACGGCATCTGCCGGATCTTGCCGGCAATTCGAAATGCTTTGTCGTCCATGGCGCCGACTCGGCTCACAACGCGATTCGCGAACATATCATCGGGCAGCATTACAACCTGGTCGTTATGGCGGCGATAGGGCGGACCGGTCTTGACCATCAGCCCATCGGCAGCACAACGGCAACCCTGATCCGGGCCGTCCACACGACCTTCATGGTGATAAAGCCCTGATGATTTATAAGATTAACAATTACAGCGGACGGCTGATTTGGGTAAGTCCAGCGAGTTCAGACCAGGGTTCAATATAAAGTGCAGATCAGGATTCGATATAAAACTAAATACAACTCCAGAATAGGAGCGGGCATATGATTCACAAGCATCTCAGTTATTATTTAAAGCATCTGCATCACGATATACCGGCCGGGCTGGTCGTGTTTCTGGTCGCCTTGCCGCTTTGTCTGGGCGTGGCGCTGGCATCCGGCGCGCCATTGTTTTCCGGGCTGATCGCGGGCATGGTCGGCGGACTGATCATCGCCTGGACGAGCGGTTCCCAGCTCAGCGTTTCCGGTCCGGCAGCGGGCCTGACCGTGATCGTGCTCAATGCCATCGATCATTTGGGCAGTTTTCAGGGCTTTCTGGTCGCCGTCGTGCTGGCGGGCATGCTTCAGCTCATACTGGGCTTTCTCCGGGCCGGCGCGATCGGCGCTTATTTTCCCTCGGCAGTAATCGAAGGCATGCTGGCCGCAATCGGTTTGATTCTGATCATGAAGCAGATTCCCCACGCCATCGGTTATGACGCCAGTTTTGATGTCGACGAAGTGTATATCGGCGAAACTGTCCGGGAGACTGTCCAATCCATGATGGGCGCGTTAAAGGCGATTTCGCCCGGCGCTGCCGTTGTCAGCTTCGTGTCGCTGCTGATCCTGGCGATATGGGAGAGCAGTTTTATCAAGCGAATAGCCTTATTCCGGCTGATCCCCGGTGCGCTGCTGGTCGTTGCCTGGGGTATTATCTACAACATGGTGGCCTTGCGCATGGCGCCGGAATGGGCGATCGCCAGCAAGCATCTGGTCTCGTTGCCGGTCACGGAAAAACCGGAAGATTTTCTCAATCTGTTCACCTTCCCCGGTTTCAGTTTTCTGGCTAAGCCCGAAATTTATACGGTGGCGTTGACGATTGCGATCATCGCCAGTCTTGAAACTCTACTGAGCCTCGAAGCGGCCGATAAAATGGACCCGCTCAAACGCGTGGCGCCGACCAATCGCGAATTGAAGGCTCAGGGCATCGGCAATATGGTCAGCGGCTTGATTGGCGGTATACCTATCACGGCTGTCATCGTGCGTAGTGCTGCCAACATCAATGCCGGCGGACAGACCAAAGTGTCGAGCTTCACGCATGGCTTGTTTCTGCTGATCAGCGTGATGTTTTTCGCGCGCTTCCTCAACAATATTCCGTTGTCCTGTCTGGCGGCGATATTGCTGCAAACCGGTTATAAACTGGCCAAGCCGAAAATCTTCGTCGAGTTTTTCCATAAGGGCTGGAGCCAATTGGTACCGTTCGTGGTAACGATTGTGGCGATTCTGGCGACGGACTTGTTAAAAGGCATCGGAGTGGGTATTGCGGTCGGCCTTTACTATGTGGTTCGGGCCAATTACCATGCCGCCATTTCACTGACTAAAACCGATGATCGTTATGTTCTCAGCCTGAACAAAGACGTCACTTTTTTAAATCGTGCCCGGCTTAGACAGTATTTCAATCAGATCGAGGCAGACAGTACAGTGCTGATTGACGGTTCGAAAACGCAGTTTATCGATCACGATATTCTCGAAACCATTCACGACTTTATGCTCAGTGCCCAGGACAATAACATCAAGGTCGAGGCCCTGGAACTGGAAGGCAAGGGAAAAATTCAGGCCGAGCCTAAGCCGGATGCAGTGCTGAGCAAGGATTCGAAAGGCAAAGGAAAAAGCCAAGCCAAGCCTGACTTGAAAGCCGCCCCGGTCTTGAAGAAAGGGCGCATGCAAGCCGTGATCGATTCAAAAGCGGCAAGTTGACCGGGTTCTGCGGCAGGACTGGAAACAGCCTGCCGCAGGTCAAGCAAAGGCTGTCCTCTATGGACGGGATGCGCGGCCATTGGTTGTTTCTCAAACGGGATTAAATAAGACTTAAGCGCTGAAAGGTCCCTGAAAGGTCGTGCAAATACAATCGAACTCATATTCGGGCGCGTCATGCGTAATCTGGGTTAAAGATCCAGCCACCTTTTTCGGAAGGGGATATTCAGGTTGCGAATAGGGTTCAGGAGGGATTGTAAAGGCGGCGTGAGCCTCTGTCAGACCGTTTCCGGTCTTTTGGGCAGGAGGACTTCGAGGCTGGAAAAGTGCGGAGTTACTCCGATGTTTACGAAATCCTGAGGATGAAGCATGATGTTGAAAGCTCATCAGAAAATTATCGTGCAGGCGGCTCTGATCGGGGTATTGATCAGTACTTATGATGTGCTGTTGCACTCGTTGCTTGTGTTCCTCCATATCGCGTTCGAATGGTTCGAGCTGGGGCTTGAAGAGCTGATTGAGCATGTTTTTCATACGACGCGCCATCAGACCCAGGTTATCGTGTTTTATCTGCTTCTGGCAGGGATTGCGTTCGCACTCTATCGCTTATGGCGCGCGGCGCCACGTTTC
>CAYPJI010000231.1:0-3725 GCA_964411045.1 uncultured Methylobacter sp.
CAAGCGGCAACCGGGCGGCTTTTTCTTTGGTTACTTTCTTTTGGCCGCGCAAAAGAAAGTAACTCGCCTTCGGGTGCGATGAACCCGATTAAATAAAACCGTCGCGCTAGCGACACTTTAGCGCTGTTGCTGAGACAGCAGGCCATAAACAGCTTGTTGCTGAGAGTGCAGCCAGGCGCATGGCCGCGACTATGGCCAGCAAATCGGCCACGAAGGTTTCCTTTTTTTTAAAGTCATTGAATTCATTGGTATTGTTAGTAATTGAGCTCAGGTTGTGCCAAACATGGCACGGATTGTGATTAGGCTGTCTTGAAGTCGATTGAGACCAGTCTGCTTAAGGTTGTGGCCTCGTTTGCAATTATTACTAATGAATTGACATCGATCGGTGTCGTTCAAGGAACTGAGTGAACAGTATGAACCGCCCTGTAAAGAACTTTCGGCAAGTTGAGCCAGGAATTACATCTCCCAATAACTTGGCGCGCATTTTTTCCTTTAAAACCGCCGCCAATGAATTCGATGCGTCATTCTTGCCCTCTGCAGGGACAGCCGTGGTCTTGAGCGACTTCAGATTTGAGTCCGATAAAGGTGATCGGAAGCTTATCGATTATCTGGCGTTAGGTATATTGTCGATTTTTATTCATGCCGCGCTGGTTGACCATTTTGAACGGGCGGATTTTGAGCCGGAAGAAATTGTTCAGCCCAAGGTTCCGCCCAAAGTGCAAATCACCCTGGTTAAACCGCAGCCGAAACCTGTCATCCAGCCGCCACCGCCTCCTCCTCCTCCTCCACCCAAGGCCAAGCCGAAACCGGTGCAGAAAAAAGCCGTTCCGCTCAAGCCGCAAAAACCGAAGGTCAAGCCAAAGCCGGTCGAGGATATCGTTGAGCCGCCGCCAACGCCTCAGCCGACTTCGGCCGCCGAATCCAATGCGCCGGTCAGTCCGGCTCCCGTAGCGGCCCCGCCCGTCGAGGAGAAAGTAACGCAGCCGCATGCGGGCGCCGATTATCTGAATAACCCGGCCTCGGAATACCCCGAGATTGCCATGGAGCGAGGCTGGGAGGGACGCGTGTTGATGAAGGTGCACGTCCAGCCTGACGGCAAGCCGGACGAGATCTCCGTCATAAAGTCCAGCGGCAAGAAGGTGCTGGACGATGCCGCCGTCAGCACGGTCAAAAAATGGTCTTTCGTTCCTGCAAAGCGCGGCGATACGCCGATTGCAGGCTGGGTAACCGTTCCTATCACGTTTAATTTAAGTTGAGGATTTATCAATGACACAAACCACATCTCCAGTTTCGCAAACACCGCCGGGCGCCGGTATTGCCAATCCTGCGGCGCCGGGCATTACCGACGCGCCCGCGGGCGCCGCCCAAGCCGCGTCTGCGGCTACGGAACAGGTTGCTTCCGCTGCAAGCGGCATTGCACCGGCCGGTTCGGACATCACCTCGGCCGTCATCGTCGACGGCACGCTCTGGGTGTTAATCGGATTTTCGGCGGCGACCTGGGCCTTGATCCTGATCAAAGGCATACAGCACCTGCGGATTTCCCATCACAACCGCGTCTTCAGCAAACAGTTCTGGGGCGCGCAGGATTTTCAGGCCGCCGCCGCGCTGGGCGCTTATGCCGGACCGGCAGGGAGAGTCGCCCAGGCCGGTTTCGCAACGCTGATAGAAGCCGATGGCGGCACGACCACGCACGATCTGGAACATACGGGCGACCGTCAGGAATTGCTTGACCGCCGCCTGCGCCAGCAGATGCAGAAAGAACGCGGCGCGCTGGAAAGCGGGCTCGCGATCCTGGCGACAGTCGGCAGTATCTCCCCGTTCGTCGGTCTGTTCGGCACGGTCTGGGGCATTATGGGCGCGCTGACCAGCATCAGCAAAAGCGGTTCAGCCAGCTTGGACGTGGTGGCCGGCCCGATCGGCGAAGCGCTGATCGCAACGGCCGTCGGTATCGCCGTCGCCGTGCCCGCGGTCATCGCCTACAACTTTTTTATTCGCAGAAACAAAGTGATCTGGGCGTTTCTTGACGATTTCGCCATCGATTTCGTGCATCTCGCCCTGAAAACTTCGTTCATCATCAAACGCCCTGCGGCCCGGCATGCGGCGTCCCGCCTTGCCGATGCGGCCGGCAACAGAAAGCACATCATCAATGACGAAGAACTGCCAGCGAAGGGAGCGCACGCCTGATGGCCTTTAATACGAGAGAAGACGGCGGCGATGATGTCATGGGTGAAATCAACGTCACGCCCTTGGTCGACGTGATGCTGGTATTGCTGGTGGTGTTCATCGTGACCGCGCCTTTGCTGACCAACGCCATCCATGTCAATTTGCCGGAAACGGCCGAAACGGCGCCGCCCGAGGAAAAAGAGGCCGTCTATGTCAGCGTGGACGCGCAGGGGAAAATCTTCATCGATAAGACTGAGATTCCGCTGGCATCCTTCGAAAACGAACTGAAAACCCGCAAGGCCGCCGATCCTGAAATAGCGCTCAACCTGAACGCGGACGATGCCGTGCAATACGGCATCGTAGCCAAGGTGATGTCATCGATAGAGCGTGCCGGCATTGCCAAGCTGTCGGTTCTGACTATTGCCAAATAAGCAATAAATTGCTGAGCGGGATGCGATGTAACCGGCCTGCCCAGGGCCGGTTCGGGGATGCTCGCCGACCGGCAGGCCATTCCAAAGTTTTCAGAATAATTATTAATGAGTAGTGACAATGAATTTTGACAGTAATCGGCAACAGACGGATGGCAGTGACGATCTGGCGTTGTTGAACGAAGAGCTGATGTGGCTGATAGCGTACGATAATCCTGATGAGATAATTTCGACTGAAGATACTCAAGCTTCATCAGATCCAACAAGGAAAACAACAGGAATCAACAATAAACCTGTACTGCTGAGCAGTGCGGCAATCATTATTGCCGGCGCTTCATTATTCACGCCTGATTATGCTTTCGCCGACGATCAGGTTCTCGCGGCTGAAAACGCCCGATTAAAACAACTATTGCTTGCAACCCGAAAAGAGCGCGATGCGCTGAAAGAAGCGAGCGACGATTCCCATACGCCTGCCATCAATGCAGCTTCTGACAGCAATAGCCCTGCCGCAGTTTCCGCGGCAACTGCTGCCAAGCCAAGCGCAACGAGCATTGCGGCCGTCAAACCGGGGGCAAAGGATTATTCCGATGAGCCCAAGAATTTCTACAGCGTCGGCGTCATGGCCGATAACGTTCGGTCGACCTGGGCCGGATCAATCTGGGCCAGCTACGCCGATATCGATCATGTCGAGGCGCTGCACGGACCGCAGGGCAAAAACAGCAATCTAGGCCTGGTCGGCGCACTTTAGAGCTAAATTCTAAAATCCGAATCATGAAGTTGAACGTACAGAATACACATCCGATAGAAGGAGATTACTAATGATAGATAAATCTTTATCACCAAAATTGCTTGCAATTGCCGGCGCCATCGCTTTTGCCGGTCTAGCTCAGGCCGATGACCCTGCCACGTCGCCCATCCCTGGCGTGGCGGCCGGCGGCGTCGTCATCGATCTGGTCAAGGACGGCTTCAACGGCACGGAAGGGCCTGTCGGCCTGGCGGACGGCAGCCTGTTGTTCACCGAAACCAATGCCAACCGCATCGTGCGCATCGCGCCCGACAATACCGTTTCAACGTTCCTGGAAAACACAAACGGCGCCAACGGTCTGGCCGTAAATGCCAATGGAGAACTCGTCG
>CAYPJI010000232.1:0-3691 GCA_964411045.1 uncultured Methylobacter sp.
AGCATAATCGCCGCCTCGTGGCGCTTGCCGTGCGTATAGTCTAATGCGGCTTTAATCAGCAGCGTTTCAACGGCCGGAATGATATGTTTGGCGATTTCAGGCTTTTTGGCCAGCAGCTGTTGATCTATCGAGGTTCTTAGCAACGATTGCCAATCGCCGCCCGTGGTGTCTTTCTCCGACTGGATATGCAGCAGTTCGGGCGGCAGGTCATGGATATGGATTTCGCGGCCCGATGCCATGACCGTCATCCAGCGGCAGCAGTTTTCCAGTTGCCGAACGTTGCCGGGCCATTCCAGCGAGCTCAGGAAAGCCTCGGCTTCAGGTTTTAACGTTTTGATTTCAGTATTCAGTTCAAGCGCAGCCTGGCTCAGAAAATGGCGCAGCAGCAATGGGATGTCCTGTTTCCTGTCGCGCAGCGGCGGAATATGGATGCGGATGACATTTAACCTATGGAACAAATCTTCGCGGAAGCGGCCTTCATTGACTAGCGTTTCCAGATTCTGGTGCGTGGCGGCAATGATGCGTACGTCGACTCTTACAGACGCATGAGAGCCGACCGGATAGAACTCGCCATCGGCCAGTACGCGCAGCAGGCGCGTTTGCAGTTCGGCCGGCATGTCGCCTATCTCGTCCAGAAACAGCGTGCCGCCGTTGGCTTGTTCGAAGCGTCCGGCCCGCCGGGCTTGCGCACCGGTAAACGAGCCTTTTTCATGGCCGAACAGTTCCGATTCCATCAGGTCTTTCGGGATGGCGGCCATATTCAAGGCGATAAACGGTTTCTGGGCTCTGGGACTGTGCCGGTGCAGGGCTTTGGCGACCAGTTCCTTGCCGGTGCCCGATTCGCCATTGATCAACACGGTGATATGGGAGCGGGCCAGCCGGCCGATGGCGCGAAAGACTTCCTGCATGGCCGGCGCCTCGCCGATGATTTCCGGCGGAGTTTCGATCAGGGCGGTTTCTTCATGGCCGCGTGCCCGTTCCCGCTGCTGGCGGCTATGCACGCAGGCGCGATGCGCGAGATCGACAACTTCTTTGATATCGAAGGGTTTGGGCAGATACTCGAAGGCGCCGCCGTGGAATGCCGAGACCGCGCTTTCAAGATCGGAGTGCGCAGTCATGACGATAACCGGCAGATCCGGATGGCTGTGCTGGATTTTATCGAGCAATTTCAGGCCATCCATGCCGGGCATGCGAACGTCGGTCAACAAGGCATCGGGCGATTCATGCTGCAAGGTCTCCAGCAATGCTTGCGCACTGGAAAAGCTGCGCGTCATGATGGCGGCTTTTTCAAACGCTTTTTCAAGAACCCAGCGTATGGATTTGTCGTCATCGACGATCCAGACGGTGTCAAGACTATTCATGGCCGGGCTCCACGGGTAAAAAGACCGAAAACACAGTACGGCCGGGCTCGCTGGTACATTCGATCAGGCCGTTATGCTGATTAATCAGGGATTGCGCTATCGATAAACCCAGTCCGGTACCTTCCGCGCGCCCCGTAATCATCGGATAAAAGATCTGATTCAGCATGTCGGCATCTATGCCGGGGCCGTAGTCAATAATGTCGATCTTGACGGCCAGTTTGTGGCGTTTCCGGCCTATGGTCATCTGCCGGTGTATGCGCGTTTTGATCATGATTTCACCTTTGCCCTCCATAGCCTGTGCGGCGTTCCGGGCGATATTCAGGATGGCCTGGATCAGTTGGTCCTTGTCGGCCTGAATCTCGGGGATGCTGGGGTCATAGTCATGTCTGACCTTGAGGCCGGCGGACTCGGCTTGCACGAGCTGCCTGACGCGCTCCAGCACTTCATGAATGTTCAAGGCTTTTTTATCGGGCAATTTGTTGGGTCCCAGCATTTTATCCATGAGTCCCTGCAGCCGGTCCGATTCGGCGATGATGATTTGCGTGTACTCCTTGAGTTCCGGCTCGTGCAGTTCCAGGTCCAGCAGTTGCGCTGCGCCGCGCAGGCCGCCCAGCGGGTTCTTGATTTCATGGGCCAGCCCTCTGACCAGCAGCCGGGCCGTGTTTTGTTGATGCAGCTGCTGTTCTTCTTTCGATATGCGCAGGTGGGTGTCGACCTGCTGCAGTTCTACCAGGATTTCCTCCAGTTGCTGCTCCTTGATGAGCGGCGTGGCGCTGAAATTGATCGTGACAGTCTGCGCCATGCGGTCCAGGGTCAGCTCGCGATCGAACAGCGGTTCCTCCATCGTCAGACATTGCTGCAGGTTCAGGAGCAGAGCCGGATCGGAAGATCTGAACAAATCCTGAGCAGTAAGGCCTATCAAATGACGCGCGCTGTCGGCTAACAATATTTCGCCTGCTGTATTGATGTAGGTGAGCTTCAATTCATGATCAAACAGCAAAATGGCTTCGTTAAGATGTTCAAGTATGCGTTTATACACGGTTCCTCTAGGGGCTGTATTGATGCTGTGCTTTAATCCAAAGCAATTATCAGACCATATCGCTTGGATTGTGTTTAAACAGTTTTTTTGGGAAACGGTTTCAGTGAACAGGCGGGGCTGTGTTGCCGCTATGATAAAACGCCGGAGCGGCAATGCAAATCGCTGAAACGAAAAACGCCCCAAAATGGGGCGTTTTTCTGTAGCCTTTAAAAGGCGATCAGTTGATCGCTTATAAGCTGTAGTACATATCAAATTCTACAGGGTGCGTGCTCATGCGCAGACGGGTGACTTCTTCCATTTTCAGTTTAATGTAGCCGTCAATCACGTCGTTAGTGAATACGCCGCCTTTGGTCAGGAACTCGCGGTCCTTGTCCAACGCGTCTAATGCCTGGTCGAAAGCATGGCAGACTTGCGGGATGTTTTTCTCTTCTTCCGGCGGCAGGTCGTACAGGTCTTTATCCATAGCGTCGCCAGGATGAATTTTGTTTTGGATGCCGTCCAGGCCCGCCATCATCATTGCTGCGAATGCCAGATACGGGTTCGCGGTTGAGTCAGGGAAGCGCACTTCGATACGACGACCTTTAGGGTTTTGTACGTATGGAATACGGATGGAAGCGGAACGGTTACGCGCAGAATAAGCCAGCATAACAGGCGCTTCAAAGCCTGGAACCAGACGTTTGTAGCTGTTGGTTGACGCGTTTGTGAAAGCGTTCAGAGCTTTCGCGTGTTTAATGATGCCGCCGATGTAGTACAGTGCTGTTTCTGAGAGACCGCCATACAGGTCGCCGGAGAACAGGTTCACGCCGCCTTTAGATAAAGACTGGTGTACGTGCATGCCGCTGCCGTTGTCGCCAACCAGGGGTTTAGGCATGAAAGTGACCGTTTTGCCATAAGCATGCGCGATGTTGGCGATGACATATTTCAAATTCAGGACTTCGTCGGCTTTTTTAACCAGCGTGTTGAATTTTACGCCGATTTCGCATTGCCCCGCTGTTGCCACTTCGTGGTGGTGAACTTCAGTCTGCATGCCCATTTCTTCCAGCGTCAGGCACATGGCAGAACGGATGTCCTGGAATGAGTCAACCGGCGGCACAGGGAAGTAACCGCCTTTAACGCCGGGACGGTGACCGATGTTGCCGTCTTCGTAAACTTTTTCTGAGTTCCAGCCAGCTTCTTGTGAGTCGATTTTGAAGAAAGACCCGCTCATGTCGGAGTTCCAGCGGACGTCATCGAAAATGAAGAATTCGTTTTCAGGGCCGAAAAAAGCAGTGTCAGCGATGCCGGTTGATTG
>CAYPJI010000233.1:0-3675 GCA_964411045.1 uncultured Methylobacter sp.
AGGATCTCATCAAGGATAAGGTGGTAGCGATCAATTTCATTTTTACGCATTGCTCGGATTCCTGCCCGGCAGAGACAGCCAGTCTGCGCCAGGTACAAAAGGCGCTCGGGGACCGCACAGGTCGCGACGTTTTCTTCTATTCCATCAGTATAGATCCTGAACACGATACGCCGGCGGTGCTTAAGGCGTATTCCCGAAAGTTCCAGGCAGGGCCAGGTTGGACGTTCTTGACCGGAAACAAGGCAGATATCACGCTTTTGCGCAGGAAGCTGGGGCTTTATAACAAAGATGAGTCAGGTCAGGTAACCAGTAACCACTCCATTAGCATCATTGTCGGAAATGAAACCACCGGAAAGTGGATCAAGCGGTCGCCCTTCGATGAGCCTAAGACTCTGGCCAGATTGCTCGGCTATTCGTTACAACAACATGTTTATAGGACGAAACCAGGGGCGATGCGTTATGACAAAGCGCCGCGCTTGCCAGAGTTTAGCCGGGGCGAAGATCTCTATCGTTCGCGCTGCGACTCCTGTCATAGCCTGGGCGCTGAAGACGGATTGGGGCCGGGATTGTCAGGCGTAACCGAGAAGCGGGATCACGCCTGGCTTGCGCGCTGGTTAAAAGAACCCGATCAGATGCTGGCAGAAAAAGACTCTGTCGCGATGCAATTGTTTGATAAGTATAACGAGGTTCCTATGCCGAATCTGAGGCTGAGCGACGCCGATGTGGAAGCGCTGATTGCCTATATGGCCGGCTCGGCTGGGCATGCCGACGACCTCATGGCGACCAATGGCGAAGGCGGTGCCGGACATTGACCCAATTCAATAACGGTGCTGTCTTTCCTGCCTGCCTGCAAATTACTCCTTGATCACAAGCCTTAGCCTTGATGTCTTGAACCAGACTAATCGGCAGTTCTCCATCGGCTAGGTTGCAATAGAGGATTGACGAAATCTAATTACCCATAAAAGGCGGTTTTGCTTTCGCGAAACCGCCTTGCCATTAAGCTCTTTCTGCTTCTTTTATGCAAAAACAGCCAAGCAAAACCGGCCTTGCGCGATAAATCAATAAGGACGGTTTTTAATATGAAGCCGATACAGAACAGGCGATAGAAAAACGTCGAACAGAAAAAAAGTAAAGGCAACGGCTAAAATATCTGTAACACTCAGGCCCAATTGTTCATGCAGCACCAGCGCAGGCATGATTGATTCAGGAATTGTATCGATGCAGCGGACGCGGCTGCTTTCGGCATGGCCCTGCCGGCGCTTTATAAAGCTGGCCAACAGATCGCCCGACATGGCAGCCATGCCAAACACGGCGCCCTCAAGCGCCGGCATTCCCAGCATCGCCGCAACAAGAGAGGTGACGATGACCGAGGCGATAATGCCACGCCAAGTTTTGCTGCAGCCAAACAGAGCGCGGCCATCGCCTAGTTTTAACCCCATATCCACCGGTAGGCTGAACCGGTTTTTCAGCCAATGACGGGCTAAAACCGGTGCGCCATTGGCGGCCAGCAGCAACAAAACGGTTTGGCTGATGCAGTTCAGGCATAGCTCAGTGTAAGTCATAAACAATTCCCGAATTGTAAGTCATAAATTTTGACCAGTTTTTTTTGAACAAGTCTCAGGAAGAAAGTATCCAATTTTAAAGTTGTGGATTTTGTGAAACTCGGCATTGAAAGCCAAACCGATGCCACATTCAGATAGATTCTTTGGTTAATTCTTTCAGGAGATCGACGATGAAACTCTATTACAGCCCCGGCGCCTGTTCGCTCTCGCCTCATATTGTCTTATGCGAGGCTGACCTGCCGTTTGAACTCATTAAAGTTGACTTGCAGGAAAAACTGACAGAAACCGGCGAAGATTTTCGCAGCGTCAGCCCTAATGGCTATGTGCCGGTTCTGGTAATGGACGATGGCAACAAACTGACTGAAGGGCCGGCCATTATTCAATATCTTGCCGATCAGGTGCCTGAAAAAAAACTGGCGCCCGCAGCCGGTACATTCGAACGTTACAATCTGCAACAATGGCTGAATTTTATTTCCACTGAACTGCACAAGACTTTTTCACCGCTCTTCAATGCCAATATGCCTGATCAGGCAAAAAATCTGTTCCGGGAAACGCTGTCATCCCGGTTTAAATGGGTCGCGGACAATATCTCTGCGCAGCCCTACCTCATGGGCAATGATTTCACAGTCGCAGATGCATATTTATTTGTCGTGCTGCGATGGGCGAAATTGATGTCGATCGACATTTCTCGCTGGCCCTCGCTGGTGCAATATAAAAAAAGAATCGCCGATAGGCCTGCGGTAAAAAGAGCGCTGCAGGAAGAAGGGCTTAGTACCGACTAACGAGAGATAAAGCAAATCTGCATGAGCGGTAAGAAAAATTCAGGCATACCTTCCGGCCTGCTTAAATCGGTCATTTATATTTGATAAGAAACTGGCAAGAGCAATCGTTACATGCCATGCACTTGGTTTGTTCAATCGGGCGGTCTAGCAGGACAGATATCAATGTGCGATCAAATTCGCACAATTCCGGATATTGCTGAGCCAAGTCGTGATAAACGCAATTGAAGGCTTGTATGGTAGGGAGTGAATTGTTCTGGTCTTCTATCGTATGATAGCCTAACGTCTGCATTATCTCGATAAGTACGGTGATTCGCTCGGCAGGCTCTTTGCCGTTGAATTGCGGCATAAGCGTTTGGGCGAATTTAGCGCCGAGTCTAGCCATGTAGCGTCTGAAGGCGTCTTCACCCATCTCTGCTTTGAGTTCCGACAGTATTAAGTTACAGAACCAGGCATATTGTTTGGGAAACCGGTTGATGCCTTTTTCAGTCAGCACATAATTGCGTGACGGCCGTCCACCGGTGATCTTGAACGCGTCTTTTTTGATGAGATCGCTGTTTTCAAGACCGACGATATGCTGTTTAACGGCATTTCTTGAGATATTCAATGCAGCGGCGATTTCGTCAAGGCTCATGCCTTGCCTTGAGTTCAGCAGCAGCTTCAATATCTGATCTTGTCGAGAGCTCGTTCCGTCAGTCATATAAATTTCTTGTTGCCATTTCGTTAATATTTAAGACGATAAAATGAAGTGAAAAACCATAATAAAATTAGGGAAAAAATCGATAAGGCTTGTAAAATTGTAGTGTATACAAGCGCCTTTTGTCATATAAATATTGCAAAAGTTCTGTATCGATACTAAACTAATTTTCGAGCACCAACGTGCTCCTAGGTTTTTAATAATAATTTTTAAAGGTACCAAGAGATGAGTGAAACAGCTACAGCTACTCCAACCCATACACTTTATGAACAACTTGGTGGCGAAGCGGCAGTTAATGCGGCGGTCGATATTTTTTATCGCAAGGTTTTGAGCGATCATCGAATCAACCGTTTTTTTGACAATACTGATATGGAACAACAGGCCGCAAAGCAAAAAGCTTTTTTGACAATGGCTTTTGGCGGACCCAACAATTACAACGGCACCGATATGCGCAATGCCCACGCCAAATTGGTCAAGATGGGGCTGGACAGCTCTCATTTTGACGCGGTTATGGAACATCTAAGTGGAACTTTACAGGAACTGAATGTTCCACAGGAATTAATCGCGCAAGTTGCCGCTATTGCGGAAAGCACGCGCAATGACGTTCTGGGTAAATAATTAAAGACAGCTTGGGTAG
>CAYPJI010000234.1:0-3665 GCA_964411045.1 uncultured Methylobacter sp.
GTCAATCGATTGTTTTGAACAAGCAATTTCAGAAAATTCGCACTCTCTCCATCAACTTGTCCCTGGCAGATATCAAGCATCAGTGCTGATAACCTTTCTTTAGTTACTTTGGGGTTATCCACTACAACAGAAATTTCTTTATCACTCAGGACAGCCGACATAAATGCCAAACTTTGCGACCATTTAGCCGTCGTATTGGTTTCTTTGGCTCTCTTAAATACTGCCGCTGCGTAAGGCCTTGCCAATGTTGCCAGTTCGCTCATTATGCTTAACCTAGTTGATTAGAGACTTTGCTGATGATGTCTTGGTGTTTGGCTTTATCGACTTCCGCATTCAGAATCTGTTCTGCTACGCTCACCGCCAAAGCCGCCACTTCTTGACGCAAACCTTCTTTAGCCTGTTGCATTTCTTGCTCAATTTGCGCCTGAGCTGCCAGAATCATACGCTCGCCTTCTTTTTTAGCGATTTCTTTTGATTCTTCGACAATTTCATTAGCGCGTTTCTGAGCCAGATTAACAATCTCGGAAGATTGTTCTTTAGCTTCTTTTAAAACGTTCTTGGCTTTTTTCTCAGCCAGGTGCATTTCTTCCTGACCTTTTTCAGCCGCAGCCAAACCGTCAGCAATCTTCTTTTTACGTTCTTCTAAAGAGTCAAATAAAGGTGGCCATACGTACTTCATGGTAAACCATACCAGAAGTGCAAATGTAATCATTTGCCCAATCAGAGTAGCATTGATACTCACGATGCGTTCCTCTTGTTGCGATTAAATTTAGACAGCTTCAATTAACCAGCTGCGGCGGCTTGTACAGCAGACAGGAATGGGTTAGCGAATGTGAAGAACAGCGCCAAACCAACACCGATCATGGTTACCGCGTCCAACAGACCCGCAACGATGAACATTTTAACTTGCAGCATAGGAACCATTTCTGGTTGACGAGCCGCACCTTCCAGGAATTTTCCACCCAGCAGACCGAAACCGATAGCGGTTCCCAAAGCACCCAGACCTAGAACCAGACCAACTGCAACAGCAGTCATACCTTGTACATCAGCAATTAAAGATGCAATTTCCATGATACCTCCAAACGTAGTATTGATATAAAGTTGAAAAAATTAGTGGTCTTCGTGCGCCATACTCAGGTAAACGATCGTCAATACCATGAATATGAATGCCTGAAGCGTGATAATCAGAATATGGAACACCGCCCATGGGAAACTCAAAAAGGGT
The DNA here is from genome assembly GCA_964411045.1 of uncultured Methylobacter sp. Lineage (GTDB taxonomy): Bacteria > Pseudomonadota > Gammaproteobacteria > Methylococcales > Methylomonadaceae > Methylobacter. The sequence continues at coordinate 1,226 of CAYPJI010000234.1, forward strand.
TGAATATACCAAGGCAGCAAGGCGATCAAAATAAAGATCAATTCGCCGGCATACAGGTTACCGAACAAACGAAGTGCCAGAGAGATAGGTTTTGCTATTTCTTCGACGACTTTCAACAGCAGGTTAAACGGCAGCATCCATGGCCCGAAAGGTTGAAACATCAATTCCTTGGCAAAGCCCCAGGGGCCTTTTATTTTGATGCTGTAGAAGATAATTAAGCAGAAAACTGAGATCGACATGGCGAATGTCGCATTCAGATCCGTACTGGGAACGACGCGCAAGTATTCGATGCCCATCAACGAACCGATCAACGGCAGAATATCAACCGGGAACAAGTCCATGAAGTTCCACAGGAATACCCAGCAGAATATCGTCAATGCCAGTGGTGCAATCAGTTTGCTGTGGCCGTGGAAGCTATCTTTAACCTGGGTGTCTACAAATTCAACCAGCATTTCTGCAAAATTTTGCACCAGCCCCGGCACACCGGCTGTCGCTCTCTCGGCGGCCATCTTGAAAAACCAGATGAACAAACCGCCTAACACTGCAGAGAAAAATAAGGTATCAAGATGTAATGTCCAAAAGCCCTCGCCCACTTTTAGCGAAGTCAAATGGTGAATAATATATCCGGTTGCACCTTCGGCGGCATGAGCTTCGGTAGCCATCGTTCCTCTCTAAATTAAAAAATGATTGTTCAGCGCATGATGAGCGCAAACCAAAAAGCTGATAAAGCTGATACATAGCCAGCTAACAGCGGTAATATTTCTATATCGGGGATTTGAAAAATCATGATGAACAGCGCAGCTGTTAACAATAACTTTCCCGATTCTCCAGCATAAAAAGACCTTACGATCTTTTTAGGCTCCTGCCCTGCGGCTCTTTGAATCCGCAACGCAAAATACAGGTTAGGAATAAAAGCGGCTGCTCCGCCCAAGGCAGGCGATAAGGCTTTTTGCCATCCCCCAAAAACTGCAAATCCGGCTGTTATTATTATTATTATAAGTATCTGATAACTTAAGATCTTACCGACAGTCTTTTCATTTTTCGCTGTCATGCTCAAGCTCCAAACACAATAGCCGCACGATTATAGCTATGGGTCTTCATTAAATCAAGGAAGTTCGAAAAACCTTTTCAAAATTATGGTTATTATTTTTCGTCTTTTTGCCTGTCGAGTTATCTGATCTGCTCGAGAATTCCATCCAGTTCTTCAAGACTGGAGTACGCAATGACCAGCTTGCCGGCGCCGTTTTCCTTATGATTAATAAATACTTTGGCGCCCAATTTTGCCGTCAAGTCTTCCTGTAGGCGCAGTGTATCTTTATCGATAACCTTGACCTTTTGTATTTTCGGCTCAGCATGAGCCTCTTTAACCAGGCGCTCCGCCGCTCTTACCGTCAAACCTTCATTGGCAATCTTATGGGCTGCAGCGACCTGCTTGATGCCATCCAACGAAAGCAGCGCTCTTGCATGACCCATTTCCAGTTGCCCGTTGACTAACAATTTTTTTACTTCAGGCTGCAGTTCCATCAGTCTCAACAGATTGGTGATGGTAGTCCGCGATTTGCCGACGGCATCGGCAATTTGCTGATGCGTCATGGCAAATTCATCCAGTAGCCTTTTTAGCGCGTCCGCTTCTTCCAGAGGATTCAGGTCCTCTCTCTGAATATTTTCAATCAGCGCAATCGCCATGGCCGCTCGGTCATCTATTTCCTTGATCACCACCGGTACCTGCTGCAAGCCTGCCAATTGCGCCGCGCGCCAGCGACGCTCGCCGGCAATGATTTCGTATTTTTCCTGGGCAATTTTTCGCACAACAACAGGCTGTATTATCCCTTGTGCCTTGATAGAGTCGGCCAATTCCTGTAATTTTTCAGGATTGATATCTTTTCTCGGCTGATACTTGCCGCGCTGCATATATTCTATTGGCAGCGCCTGAATCTGTTGCTTTTCCTCTTTAGCGGAAACATCGCCTAACAAGGCATCCAGGCCCCGACCTAATCCACGTTTTTTTAAAGTCATGCGTTCTTCTTTATTAATCGTTTTTGGCCGCCTGCGCGATGCTCGACCTGACCACTCGCAATATTACCGATCCAGCTGGCTGAACAATCCTGGCCAGCTGCTGTTTTTTGAACTGGCCAAATCAGTCTATTTCGAGACGACTGACCATTAGCTCAAACTCATCGAGCAAGCTTATTAAAGATTCAGCCTCTTCCAGAAGATAGCTGTTTTCCCGTTGAATATTTTTAATCAGGGCTGCCGCTATGGCCGCCTGACTGTCAACTTCGTCAGCAGTCGCAAGCGCCTGCTGTTTTTCAGCGGCGGCAGGTGTTTGTTTGGCTCTCGGCAACTGCTCCCTGCGTTGCTCTACCTCCTGCTTCCCTGCAGTCGTCGGCAACTGCTCCCTGCGTTGCTCTACCTCCTGCTTCCCTGCAGTCGTCGGCAA
>CAYPJI010000235.1:0-3664 GCA_964411045.1 uncultured Methylobacter sp.
CTCGACCATTGCCCTGAGCACTTATAAAGGCAACGAGTTCTGGCAGGTTTATCCCAATTTCAAGGTAATCAAGCGTTACAACAACAGCGACAAGTATGCCATGGCCGTGCACCAGCTGGCGCAAGCCATCAAGCAACGCTATGCCGCCACCCAGGGCGGGCCGGCGCTGGTCATGAGACGCCAAGAACAGTGACCAGCCGGGACCTGTCTCCGGACCAGAAAGTCGACTTAATTGTGGCGCTGCCTTCGAAGCCAAAATCTGCGCGGTAGCGCCCTTTATGCGACCGTTTACGGCAAAATCGCTTTTTAATCCATCGCGGTTCGGTTAGGCTAGCTTCTGTGGCCGTTCATGCTGGCGCGTGAACGGCCAAGCCACTGGAGCTCGCCCATGTTTTTCAAAGACACCTTAATTCATGCTTTTGGCGCGATCCGGGCGCAACGCCTGCGCGCCACACTGATTATCCTGGCGATGAGCATCGGCGTGGCTTCCGTGACGGTGCTGACGGCCCTGGGCGAAAGCGCCCGCCTCTATATCATTAATGAGTTTGAATCGCTGGGCACGCATCTGGTCATCGTGCTGCCGGGGCGCTCCGAGACGACCGGCGGCCATCCGCCGCTGTTCGGCGAAACACCCCGCGACCTGACGCTGGACGATGCCCAGGCCCTGCTCAGAAGCCCCCACATAGCCGCCATCGCGCCATTGACGGTCGGTTCCGCGCCGGTTTCGGCGGGAGGCCTGGAGCGCGAAACCAACATCCTCGGCTCGACGCACACCCTGATCCGCGTGCGCCATCTGGCCATGGCGCAGGGGCGCTTTCTGCCGGAGGCGGAACCCGACAAGGCCATGCCGGTCTGCGTGATCGGCCAGACCATGCGCGAACAACTGTTCCCCAACAAACCGGCGGTCGGCGAGTGGCTGCGCATCAATGACCGGCGTTTTCGCGTGATCGGCGTGCTGGCCTCGGAAGGCGAGTCCATCGGCACGGATTTCGACGAAATCGTCATTATTCCGGTCGCCTCCGCGCAGGCGCTGTTCGATACCAGCTCGCTGTTCCGGATTCTGATCGAGACCAAATCCAAAGAGGCCATGATTAAGGCCGTCGAGGATGTCAAAAACATCGTCAAGGCCCGGCACGAAGGCGAGGACGATATCACGGTGATCACGCAGGATAGCGTCGTCAACACGTTCGACAAGATATTGACCGCGCTGACCCTGACCGTGGCCAGCATCGCCGGCATCAGCCTGGCCGTGGCCGGCGTGCTGGTCATGAACGTCATGCTGGTCAGCGTCACGCAGCGCACGGCCGAAATCGGCCTGCTGAAAGCGCTGGGCGCGACCAGGCGCCAGCTGCATGCGCTATTTCTGACCGAAGCAGCGCTGTTGTCGCTGGCCGGCGCGGTGCTGGGCGTCGTGCTGGGGCAAGTCACGCTGTGGGCGCTGCAGGCGCTGTATCCGAACTTCCCGTTCATCCTGCCGGTCTGGGCGCTGCTGGCGGCGCTGGCCGTTTCCCTGTTCACGGGGCTCGTGTTCGGCGTATTGCCGGCCAGAAAAGCCGCGCGCCTCGATCCCGTGTCCGCCCTGGCCAGGAGGTAATCATGCGCACCGTCGACCTGATCGCCTTGTCGTACCGGACCGTCATCAGCCACAAGCTGCGTTCGGGCCTGACCGCCTTAGGGCTGATCATCGGCATCGCCGCGGTCGTGATCCTGACCTCGATCGGCCGCGGCATCCATGCCTTCGTGCTGAGCGAGTTTACGCAGTTCGGCACCAACCTGATCGCGGTCTTCCCCGGCAAAACCACGACCTTCGGCATGTCCGGCGCCACGATCAGCACCGTGCGCCCCTTGTCGCTGGCCGATGCCGATAGCCTCAGCCGGCTGGACAATGTGATTGCCGCTTCGCCGCTCGTGCAGGGCAATGTCCGCGTCGAAGCCGGCAACAAGCAGCGACGCACGAACGTGCTGGGCGTCGGCTCGGCCGTGCCGGAGATCTGGAAAATCAAGGTCGTCTCGGGCAGCTTCCTGCCGGCCGGCGAGCAGGACAATCCGCGCGCGCTGGCCGTCCTGGGCCATAAGCTGGCGCGGGAACTGTACGGCACGGGCAGCCCGCTGGGCCAGCGCATCCGCATCGGCACCGACCGCTATCTCGTGATCGGCGTCATGGAGAGCAAGGGCCAGCTGCTGGGCTTTGACATGGACGACACGCTGTACATCCCGGCCGCCAAGGCGCTGGCGCTGTTCGACCGTGAAAGCCTCATGGAGATCGACATTCTTTATGAAAGCAATGCGCCGGTCGCGCGTCTGGAAAAAGCCATCAAAAGGCTGCTGATCGCACGGCACGGCATGGAGGATTTTACGATCGTGACGCAGAACCAGATGCTGGAAAAAATGGATTCGATCCTGAATATCCTGACGTTGGCCGTGGCGGCCTTGGGCAGCATCTCGCTGCTGGTCGGTTCGGTCGGCATCCTGACCATCATGACCATCGCGGTGTCGGAAAGGACTTCGGAGATCGGCCTGTTGCGGGCCATCGGCGCGGAACGGCGCACGATCTTCCGGCTGTTTCTGGCCGAGGCGCTGGCCCTGAGCGCGGCGGGCGGACTGGTCGGCGTACTGTCCGGCATCGCCGCGGTGCAGCTTATCGCGGCCGCCCTGCCCGCCTTGCCGGTGCAACTGGCCTGGATCTATGCCGCGGCGGCTTTCCTGGTATCGCTGCTGATCGGCATCGTCGCCGGCGTGGCCCCGGCCATGAAAGCGGCCCGACTGGAGCCGCTGGAGGCGCTGCGGGCCGAGTGATGCAAAAAACCTGCGCCATGCCGGGACTGGACATCATGGCTCTGATTGGCGGGCTCTGCTCTATTCCCCTGCCAGCGTGATCTCGACTAACCACTGATGCGCATCGGTGATGTCACCGCGATCGGTTGTGTGTGCTAAGGCCACAGCGGTGGCAGGCCCTTCCTCAAAGGCAGCCCGGTCTTGGGCCGAGGCATGGACTTCCCATTGCTGGGCGTCGCCAGTGCAAGTGATCCGTGTGCTGCCCTCAGCCACGGCTCCCGTTTCACGTTGCGTCACCGTTACCCGAAGAAATGCCCGCTCGCTCTTTGTGCATGCAATCGGCCCTGTCACGACAATATGGCGGCCGTTATCGGCCACGACGGCTTGGGCGTCAATGGTGTTGACAGTAATCCTCGCGAAGGCCGGAGGGGCTGCGAAGGTCATGGCAAGAGCGGCTGATACGAAGCATTTCACGTATTTTTGGTTTGATTCAGTTAACATGGTTCGTCCTGTTTTTGTTGATGTTGACGATGAGCATTGCCAGACGCCTGGTCTCGCAGCTCAGATTATCGCGTGCCGGCCGGCGTCAGGCATGACTTGGCCAGGAGAGCCTGGGGCCATGCGAATTTAGCCCTAGTCTTCCTGCTTGTAGAAGAAATAGTCGGCCGTGTAATGCACCAATTCCTTCTTGCCGACGTCCGTTGACAAATCACAGCCTGTCGATGGTGCGGCCCCTCCAGAAGTGTTCAGCCGCTGGATGAAGGTGGTGTTTGTCAGCTTGTTCCCACCGGTAGGCCCGTCCTGTGCGCCAACCACCTGAACCAGGAGCCAGGGGATGGCATCCGGCTGGACGAAACTGACCGAGAAGAGGAGCAAACATGGAGAAAAG
>CAYPJI010000236.1:0-3649 GCA_964411045.1 uncultured Methylobacter sp.
CTTGGCTGGCCGGATTGCGGCGCATGGTAAGCCGGGAGATGACTTGGGTGTTTTCGTCATCGAGCGTGAAATTCAATTCAACGCTGTCGATCAGGTATTCAGGGACAGTGTAATCTTTTAAATAGATGGTTTGTGGATTGGCATCACGCATAGTATTTTCGGGAATATTTATTGATTAAGGTCAGGATTGGGTTTTGACAGCAAAAATGGCGATAAGTAACCATGCGCTTAAAAAAGCAACGCCGCCTATCGGCGTAATCATGCCCAACCATTTCAGATTCAGGATCGTCAGCAGATACAGACTGCCGGAAAACAGCAGTATGCCGGCGAACATGAGCCAGCCGGCCCAGTGCACCAGCGCCGACGCATTCGGTATGAAGGCGATAGCGACCAGGCCCAGCGCGTGCCACATCTGGTAGCTGACCGCGGTTTTGTAGACTTCGAGCATCTCGGGGCTAAGGACATTTTTTAAGGCGTGAGCGCCGAATGCGCCCATGCTGACGCCCAGAAAGGCGCTGAGCGCGCCAAGGCACAGAAACAGTGAGTTCATATTATTTTTCCAGCAGTCTGGGCATGAGTTGTACGAGATTGCACGGGCGGGTGCGGCAATCAAGCTGCTCCTTGATTAACTCATCCCAGGCCGTACGGCAGGCGCCCGATGAGCCGGGCAGGCAAAAGACATAGGTGGCATTGGCGACGCCGGCAATCGCTCTGGACTGGATCGTCGACGTTTTAATGTCCTGATACGACAGCATCCTGAAGATTTCGCCGAAACCGTCCAGGATCTTGTCCAGCAAAGGCTGTACTGCTTCCGGCGTGCCGTCGCGGCCGGTCACGCCGGTGCCGCCTGTGGTCAGGACGACATTAATGTCATCATCGGCAATCCATGCCGAAACAGCGGCCCGGATCTGATAGATATTGTCAGGCACTATTTTCTTTTCAATAACCTGGTGTCCTGCTTCCTGGGCGCGTTCCATTAAGGTTTTGCCGGATACGTCATCGCTGTCGGTGCGGGTGTCAGAGACCGTCAGTACGGCAATATTCAACGGTATAAAGTGTTTTTCAGTTGTCATAATTTAAAAAAGGCAGAAGCGGCCGTTTAGCCGCTCAGGCAGCGCTTTTGCGCGTGGTAAAAAGGGCGGCTCGCCGGCCGCCCTCAATTAGACTTTGGTCTTATATTACTGCAATACCAGGAAGAATGCTTCCTGTCCGCGCTGAATATTAATCAGCAGCGGACCTCTCGGATCAACGACCTGGTTAAACTCGTCAAGATTATGAATGCGGTAGCGGTTCGCCGTCACAATCACATCGCCGGGGCGCAAGCCTACGCGCCATGCTTTTGACGATGTGTCGATCTTTTCGATTAAAACGCCTTCAACCTGATCCTTTTGCGTGGCGCTTAATATCGTGCCCTGCAGGGCCGGGTGCAGTTTGTTGCCCGCCAATTGCGGTCTTTGCGGCTTGCCGATCGTGGCCGTCGTTTCCCTTTTCTCGCTGCCTCGGAGATATTGTATGTCTGCATTGTCGCCAATTTGCATCAGGCCGATGATGTTGCGGATGTCATGGCTGTTTTTAACGGATCGGCCATTGACCGACACGATAATATCGCCCGGTTCCAGGCCGGCTCTGGCCGCTGGCGAATTGTTTTCGACCCGGCTGATCACGGCGCCGTTTTTGCTTTCAAGATTAAATGCCTTGACCAGGTCCCCGCTCAGATCCTGGGTCGTTACGCCCAGCAGGCCGCGTCTGACCTCGCCATGTTTAACCAGCGAATCCTTGATCGTCATGACCATATTGGCCGGAATCGCAAAGCCGATGCCGACGTTGCCGCCGGAAGGCGCCAGAATGGCTGTGTTCATGCCGATAAATTCGCCGCGCAGATTGACCAGTGCGCCGCCTGAATTGCCGGGGTTGATGGAGGCGTCGGTCTGGATAAAGTCCTCATAGCCTTCTATGCCCAGGCCTGATCGGCCCAAGGCGCTGATAATGCCCGATGTGACGGTCTGCCCCAAGCCGAACGGGTTGCCGATAGCCACGACGAAATCGCCGACTTTGAGCTGGCTGGAATCGGCAATGGGCAGTTCCGTTAAATGATCGGCCGGAATCTGGATGATGGCGACATCGGCTTCCGGGTCTGTGCCGACTAATTGCGCGTTGAGCTGGCGGCCGTCGTTCAAAGTCACCACGATCTTGTCCGCTTTGTCGATGACATGGTTGTTGGTGAGTACATAACCGTGCTCGCTGTCAATGATAACACCGGAACCCAGGCTATTCTTTTGCTGTTGCCGCGGCGGTTGATTAGGCAATTCGAAGAAATAGCGGAAAAACGGATCCTGCATCAGCGGGTTTTCCCTGGTCTGGATGTTGGTGGTCGTAGAAATGTTGACTACGGCCGGCATGCTGCGCTCCAGCATCGGGGCCAATGACGGTAATGGCTGTCCTTCTGCGTAGCCCGGCAGTGCAGCGTGCGCGATCGATGGAACTGTCAGGTAAACAGGCAAAAGAGTCATCAATAACAACTGTTTTACTAATTTATTATTCATCATGGATTTCCGGGTATGGGTTAATCGTGTGCCATAGACAATATAGGTTCAAAAATGTTTAATACAAGGTTGAGCGGTTCAATAATAATTAATCGATGGTTATTTTGCGAAAAATAGGAGGTAATTTTTCTGATTTTTGAGGACCGGTTCATTTTTTGCAAACTGCTTGCCTGTTAAAATCAGGACTGACAAGTCAAGTTTGAAAAATGGACTATTCTTCAATATGAATCCCACTTAAGGATATCCTGATGGCTATAGACGTCAATTCTGAAGATGGACTGATCATTCGCAAATTGATCCCGCTGGGAACATGGCCGGGCGCTCAATTCAACGCCTTATGCGAAAGCATAACCATCGAAGAAGTTCGGGGCGGGACATTATTTAAAAAAGGGGACATGGACCCGCGTCTCATTTATCTGTTAAGTGGCGAGGTTACGCTTCAGTCGGAAGGGCTCATTATTGAAGTGATAGCCGCCGAAAGCGAAGCCGCCAGATTCGCGTTGGCTCACCAGATACCTCGGAAAATTGACGCCGTCGCGAATGGCGCCGTGCGTTTTCTGCGGCTGGATGCCGATGCCGTTAATAATCCGACGCCCTTGGACTACAAAGAGGACAATAGTTATATGGTCATTGAAGAACCTGAAGATGATCCAAATGATTGGATGACAGCATTATTGAAATCACCTGTTTTTCAGCGCCTGCCTCCCGCCAATCTACAGAAAATCCTGATAACCCTGGAAGAGGTCTGTTTTGAAGAAGGCGAAATCATTATCAGGCAGGGTGATATGGGTGATTACTATTATCTGATAAAAAGCGGTCATTGCCTGGTTTCACGCAAGCCTTCGCCCCATGCGAAAGATATTAAACTGGCGCAACTCGGCAAAGGCGAGGCTTTCGGAGAGGATGCATTGCTTTCCGGCGAGCCGAGAAACGTTACCATAACAGCGCTGACGGATATGGTCTTGCTGCGGCTGGATGAACAGCACTTTTTGTCCTTGATCAGAGAGCCCTCCCTGAAATTTATTGATCAGGAACAGATGCAGGATGTTCTAAGTCAAGGCGCCGTGCTGCTCGATGTTCGTTCCCAGGATGACTATAAAGCCGGG
>CAYPJI010000237.1:0-3647 GCA_964411045.1 uncultured Methylobacter sp.
TACAAAGAAATCAATCTGAGCGCTTTCAGACTGCTGGCGCCTGGCGGCATCCTGCTCTATGCCACCTGTTCCGTTTTAAAGCAGGAAAATGAGCGACAGATCGAGGCTTTTTTAGCGGAACACAGCGATGCGGCACAACTGCCTATAGAGGCTGGCTGGGGCTCGGTCAGGGAATTTGGGCGGCAGATTTTTACCGGGGACTCTGCAATGGATGGCTTTTACTATGCCCGCATCATTAAGCGATAAATTCCGGTTGCTGTCTATTGGTTTGTTTTATCTGCTGCTGTGGCCGGTTTCTGTTCATGCCGATGAGTTTTCAGTCAGCATCAAAAAGGCCGAGTTGATTCTGCGGGAAAATAGCTATGTTTTATCGGCCGATATCGATTATCAGCTCAGCGATAGGGCCAGGGACGCGTTGCAAAATGGAATCCCCTTATTCTGGACAGTGCAGGTTAAGGTTCAGCAGCACCGCGATTATCTCTGGAACAAAAAACTGCTTGATAAAGAAATACGTTATCGTATTCAGTATCATGCTTTATTGAATATGTACCGGGTCAGAGATGAAAGCAGTGATACAGTCGATAACTTTTCCACACTGTCCGCAGCCTTGCATGCGATGTCGACAATACGCAATATCCCCATTATGGCTAAGGCCGATGTCGCTTCGGACACAGATTATAGGGTTGGGGTAAAGGTCAGGTTCGAACGCGATGCGCTGCCTTTGCCGCTACGCCCGATCGCCTATATTAATCCTCAATGGTATTTATCCAGTGACTGGTATTTATGGTCCCTGAAAAAATAAAGCCGCCTGTCGGTCTTTCTGTTCTGGTTCTGTTCGGTCTCATTCTGCTGTCATTGCAGCTGATGAGTTCGGCGACTCAGGAATCTTCGCAATTGAGCGCGATGTATTCCTGGCTGCTTTTGGTCAATGCCTTGGGTTCGGTCGTGCTGCTGGGACTGGTCGGGGCCAACATTTACTCATTGACCCGGCAATTAAAAAAGCGTGAGGCAGGTTCCAGATTAACCACGCGCATGGTCTCGCTGTTCGTGGTGCTGTCTTTGGTGCCTGCCGCCATCGTGTTTTATTTTTCCATGCAGTTCCTGCATCAGGGCATAGACAGCTGGTTCAACGTGGAAATCGATAAAGCCATGGAGGATTCGCTGGAGCTGAGCCAGGCATCGCTGGATCAACGCATGCGCTGGCATTTAAGACAAACGCAACAATTAACCGACAGATTGCAAGATGCCTCGGAAAGTCTGGCTACACTGGAAATGGAGAATCTGCGCGAGCTCTCGGAAGCGTCCGAGATGACGCTGTTTTCCCGGCAAGGCAGAATTATTGCTTCGAGCAGCATCAATCCCGGCGATATCTTGCCGAGTCTGCCGGATGAGCACATCTGGTTGCAATTAAGGCAACATGGGGAGTATGTCGCTTTAGCGCCGGTCCGTGAAGATCAATTAATGATCCGGGTTATTGTGGCCGTCAAAGCGGAAGAGCCGCAGTATCTGCAGGCCTTGTATCCGGTGCCGGTCAGAATTGCCGATTTGGCCGATTCGGTGGAATTCGCCTTTGTGCGTTACCAGGAAATGCACTTTTTAAGGGATTCACTAAAATTAAGCTTCTCTCTGGCATTGTCGCTCGTCTTGTTGATGAGCTTGCTGGCAGCCATTTGGGTGGCCTTTATCAGCATCCGTAATATTATCGCGCCGGTCAAAGAACTGGTTAAAGGCACGCAGGCAGTGGCTTCCGGGCATTATGACCAGCAGTTGCCGGTTGCCGTGCAGGATGATCTGGGTTTTTTGGTGGAGTCGTTCAATGAGATGACGCTTCGCATTGCCCGGGCTCGGGATGAAACCCGGTTGGCCGGCCTTGAAGTCGAAAATCAGCGGGCTTACCTGGAGACGATTCTGGCGAACTTGACGGCCGGTGTCATAAGTTTTGATGCGTTGTATAAAATCCGTACGGTTAATCAGGCGGCTTATAGAATTTTTCATATTCCGGTCAGTTACTTTATTGGGCAGACGTTACTGGACATAGCGTACGGCTATGCCGAGCTGGCCGAGCCTTTAAAAGTCATTCAGCGCTTATTGGAGCAGGCAGATGATATCTGGCAGCACCGGATTGCCTTTTTGGGGCAAAATGGCAGGCGTGAACTGTTATGCCGGGGCACGCCTCTTTTTTCCCAGGAAGGCCGCCGGGTAGGCTCGGTTGTGGTTTTTGACGATGTAACTGATCTGATCCAGGCGCAGAGGAACGCGGCCTGGGGCGAGGTGGCCAGACGACTGGCGCATGAAATCAAGAATCCGTTGACGCCGATACAATTGTCGGCAGAGCGGTTGCAGCATAAACTGGCCGACAAGCTGGCTGCTACTGACGCGGATATTCTGCAGCGTTCCACGCGAACCATCGTACAGCAAGTTGAAGCGATGAAGGAAATGGTGGATGATTTCTCGGAATATGCCAAGCCTTCAAAGAAACAGACGGCGGATATTGACTTGCCAGGTTTAGTGCAGGAGGTGCTGGCGCTTTACGCGGTTCAACCGGGCGTCAAGTTTAAAGTCGATTATGAGGCAGGCCTGCTGATGATTAAAGGCGATCCTGTCAGTATCAGGCAGGTTCTGCATAATTTGATCAAAAATGCGCTGGAAGCGATCGATGCAAAAGGCCGGATTGAAGTAAACCTGAATCGATTGCGCAAGAACAATAGCGATTTTATCGAAATTGCGCTTTATGATGATGGCCCTGGCATCAAAGATGATCAGATTGAGAAGATTTTTGAACCCTATGTGACGACCAAGGCCAAAGGGACGGGTTTGGGGCTGGCTATTGTCAAAAAAATAGTCGAAGAACATGGCGGAGCCATATGGGTCGACACCAGCCGTAAAGCGGGGGCCGGTTTTATAATCCAATTGCCCGCTATTTAAATTTTAAAACCTCTCAACAATATGAATGCAAATACACCACGAATATTAGTCGTAGACGACGAGCCGGATATTCGCCGCCTGGTATGCGAAATTCTTGAGGATGAAGGGTATCAGGTCACTATGGCCGAAAACGCCAGCGAAGCCCGGGAGTTAAAAAAAATTGACGATCCCAGTCTGATTCTTCTCGATATTTGGATGCCGGACAGCGATGGGATTACGCTGCTGAAAGAATGGGTTGTCGAAGATGAGGAACTTTGTCCTGTAATCATGATGTCCGGACATGGCTCTGTAGAAGCCGCTGTCGAGGCAACTCGCCTGGGCGCTTACGATTTTCTTGAAAAGCCTTTGTCGATGGCAAAACTGTTATTGATTGTCGAAAGAGCTCTGGAAGCCAGTAATCTGCAAAAAGAGAATGCAGGGCTCAAGCAGCAGCTGATTACTGATGTTGAGCCGGTGGGCAAGAGCGCCACAGTGGCAAGAACCAAGGATCAGTTAAAGCGTCTTGCGCAGCATGAGGCTCGTGTGTTGCTAGTCGGCGAGGCGGGGGTTGGTAAAGAGATGTATGCGCGCTATTTGCATAATAACAGCGCTCATCGGCATGGCCCTTTTATCGATGTGGCCGTAGGCAGCATCTCGCCGGAAAACTCAGCCGTAGAATTCTTTGGCAAAGAGGATGGCGGCAAAGTTTATCCGGGACTGCTGGAGCGGGCCCATAACGGAAC
>CAYPJI010000238.1:0-3640 GCA_964411045.1 uncultured Methylobacter sp.
CCCGACGCGACAACCCCCACGCGTACGGCCCGGGTGACCGGTGCCGTCGCGGTGAATTCGTACGCTAGTTTTTCCATGTTTCGGTGCTCCTGCAGGTTGGGCTGGTATTGCACAAGTCATCAAGAAAAAGGGTGGCAGCCAGCAGGTCTGCAGCGCCCCCGGGCGATAGCCTTTTCCTGTTTGCCCAGGCGTTTAATGAACTAAGGGCGGCCCAGCCATTGGGGGTGCTGCTGCCACCCAAGGTCAAGGTGCGGCGCGCGCGAAACTGCATGCCGTACAGGGCATGGAGCCCGCCGCGGGCAAGCAGGCACGTGTCATCAAGTGTGGCGATCAGGGCAAGCAAGGTGTCGAGGCGGGCAGAGGTCTCGGACTGCCCGCTGTGGCGGGAACGATGCAGCGTGGGCAGCCCGACACGCAAGACATGGGGGAAGCCGGCCTGTGCTTGTGCCTTGGCGCCACCAACTCGATAGCGTCGCCGCGCCATTTCCCCTTTGTAGCCGGTCGCCTGTGGCGCGTTCGGGTCGACGCAAAGGGCCAGCATGGCAGCGTGACGGGCAATGGCATAAGGGGTGAGTTGACCCGAGGCGCTGGTGACTGCTTTGGCTGCGCCAGCCACCAGTAGGCCCAGTGCCCAGATGGCGCCGCGGTGGGTGTTGATACCGTTGGTTGCGTCAAGCATGGCCTGCTCGGCTTCGCGGCCCAGCGCCCCCAAGGTTCTTCGTTGGGTAAACGTGTCGCTTTGCTCGGTGACGCGTCTGGCCATCAGGTTAAACCAAGGCTTTAAAGTCAGTGCCGAGCGACACATGAGCCCTAACGACATGTCGTGGTGGGCGTTGCCTCCGCGTAGGTCAATAAGACCTGGTTTGGGCGTCAGCAGCGCTTCGTTAATCAGTGCTTCAAAAGCATGCTGGGCCAGGTGTTCCGGTATTTGCCCGGCGTCTTGGCGAGCCAGAGTTGTTGTTACGTGTCGTGTCATCACCAGCTCCGAAACTTGGCAGGGGGCTCATACAGGCCATCAGACCAGTCGACTAGGTCACCAATGCTTTTTGCCGCCAGCCATTTTCGCGAAGCCTCAGTGCGCTTGACGCCCAGGTCTTCCGGAAGCGCAATTAAGCCGTCGCGGCGCAATCGGGTTGTAGTTGAGGGGTCGTGCGTAAGCCCCACCGGTGTCACGCCAGCAACGGCGGCCAGCATGGCTTTACGCTCGTCAAGGCTGCGGGCTTTATACAAGTAGGCCACGCCTTCTTCGGTGAGCACGTGGGTGACGTCGTCGCCATAAATCATGATGGGTGCCAGGGGCATGTTGCAGTCTTTGCCGACCTGGACAGCGTCTAGTGATTCCACAATGGTGGGTTGACCGTTGTCTTGAAAAGTTTCGACCATTTGAACCACCAGCTTTCGACCACGTTCGATAAAGTGGTCATTGCCTCGGGCTTCCAGCCATGCGGCGGTGGCGTGGCGTCGCCCGTGCGGGTCGTGCCCCATATTGGGGGCGCCGCCAAAGCCGGTCAGGCGTCCGTGGGTTACGGTAGAAGAGTTGCCCTGCGCATCCATTTGCAGCGTGGCACCAATGAAAAGGTCAACGGCGTACTGGCCGGCCAACTGGCATAACAAGCGGTTCGAACGCATGGACCCGTCTGAGCCAGTGAAGAAAATGTCGGGGCGCGCGGCCACATACTTTTCCATACCGCCCTCGCCGCCGAAACAGTGAACGCTTTGCACCCAGCCCGACTCAATCGCAGGAATGAGTGTCGGGTGAGGGTTCAGTGTCCATTGACGGCAAATTTTGCCTTTAAGGCCAAGGCTTTCGCCATAGGTAGGTAGCAGCAACTCAATGGCGGCAGTATTGAAACCAATGCCATGGTTCAGCGACTGCACCTGATGTCGCTCGTAAATGCCGCGAATGGCCATCATGGCCATCAGTACATGCAAAGGTTTGATGTGTCGCGGGTCGCGGGTGAACAGGGGCTCGATGAAAAAGGGTTTGTCCGCCGGAACGATGATATCGACCCAACTGCCCGGAATATCGACCCGGGGCAAGTGCCCGGGGTCGTCAAGGACTTCATTGACCTGCGCAATGACAATGCCGTCGCGAAAGGCGGCCGCCTCGACCAGTGCTGGCGTGTCTTCTGTGCTGGGGCCGGTGTACAGGTTGCCGTCGCGGTCGGCACTGTAGGCGGCAACCATTACGACGTTAGGCGTCAGATCAACGTAAAGCCTTGCGTACAGTTCTACGTACGTATGAATGGCACCAATGTCCAGGCGGTCATCTTTTAGCAATTGGGCCATGCGCAAGCTTTGGTTGCCGGCAAAAGAAAAGTCCAGGCGCCGCGCAATGCCTATCTCGAAAAGGTCGAGGTGTTCGGGCAGGCTAACGCTTGGCATGATCATGTGCAGGTCATGGATTTTTTCCGGGTCCATTTGCGCTAGCGTTCGTGCCAGGCAGTCAGCCTGTTTCTGGTTATTGCCTTCCAGGACCACGCGATCGCCCGTTACCAGCAAGGCTTCAAGGGCCTGGACGCGTCGGGAGGGGTCGATGACCTTGCCATCAATCATGTCGCTTACCAAAGCCAGCCGGCGTTTCTTTTCGATGCGACGGCGTTGCCAGCGCGAGTCGGGGAGGACTTCGTTATTCATGAGTCGAGCCTGTGTTGAGCGCGGAATCACACAACAATAGGCCTACTGGCTTGCTGTATCAATCAGCCGGAATGTGCAATCATTACTGTTGGGCTAATGATTGAGGTATTCCAGTGCAATGGGAAGAGGACGGCATCACGTATAAAAAACTGGCCATTTTTTTGGCCTTCATGCAGCGTGAAACCCTGCCAGAGGTGGCTGACGCCACCGGGTTGAGCGTGGTCAGTGTGCATCGGGCATTGCACTCACTCGAGTCCGCCTTGGGGTGTACGCTGTTTGGCCGACGGGGTCGCCAGTTGGTGCCGCTCGACATTGCGCATCAGTTTGTTCCTTACGCCCAGCGTAGTTTGGCTGAGTGCCAGCGGGGGGTTCAACGCGTGCGCGATCTGGCGGGGTTGGCGACGCCGCGCTTGCGTATTGGCTGCATTTACTCACTGACGCTGCACAGTATTCCCAAGCTAATCATTGGGTTGAAGCTGCGTGAGCCCAAGCTGGAAATCAGCCTGACCACTGGTTCGAACCGCGATTTAATGCGAGACCTTGCGCAAGGCAGCGTGGATGCGATTGTGGTGGGTATGAACGATGATGCGCCCCTTCCAGGTCTGATCACGGTGCCGCTATTTCAAGACGAGCTTTACTTTGCCGTGTCGGGCAAGTCGCCCTTGGCGAAGGTAAAGAAAATTGACCTCGTCGATTTGCATGAGCAACCGTTTGTCGGCCTGACCGATGGGTTTGTGACATCAGACGGTTTTCGACGGGCTTTCAAGCGCGCTGGCTTCGAGCCCAAAATGGCGCTGGAAGTGGCGGATGTTTTTTCACTGATCAACCTGGTTGGCCAGGGCATTGGTTGCAGTTTGTTGCCAGGGCGAATGCGCGGTTTCAACCCCTCCGTACGCTTTGTGCCGCTGGCGCCACGTTACCGGACGACGCAAACCATCGCGTTGCTGTTGCCCGCCGCGCGGGAATATGAATGGACTCTGCGCGCCTTGGTGGCCGAGTGCCG
>CAYPJI010000239.1:0-3112 GCA_964411045.1 uncultured Methylobacter sp.
ACGAAGTCCGGCGATATCTGATGAACCGGGTATTGATAAGCCAGCGGCCAAGCCAGCGGAGACAGGGCGATGCGCTTGTGAGGCAGCGCGTCGATGTCGTCGCGGCTATTGACAGCCACGTCCACTTTGGCGATCGCTAACGCTGTTTCCACCCATTCGTAATGCGCCAGTTCGAGCAGAAACGGCAAATCTTTAGGATTGTCGCGTTCGTTCTGCAGATAATCGAGGAATTCTTCCGGGATCTCGGAAAAATAGGGTGACTGGCAGCGGTGGCTGGCGAAGAAATCCTGCGCCAGCTTAAACCATTGCCGGTCGTCGAGCATCCTGCGCAGGACCGGAAAACTGCTGGACAGAAAGCTCTCGACATTGTTGAAGAACAGCTCGCGGTACATGCCCATGCGCTGAGCCTTGACATCGGCCGGCGCGGGATTGTTTTCCGGGTCCCTGATATAGGCCGCAAATTCCAGCTGTCTGGCTTTGAAGTCGACGCGCTCGGCGGTGTCAGGCTGACTGTTTTTCATGCTGATTTCCCCAGGCGTTTTGTATTAACCGGATGGTGCGGACTTCCTTGACCAGTTCCTCCAAAGGCGGAATGTTGAAATCCCGCTCCAGCAGCGTCGGGAATACGCCGTAAAGCTCGTAGGCTTTGCCCAGCAGCTTCCAGACCGGATCGATGATGTCGGCGCCATGCGTGTCGACCAGGAAGTCTTCGGCTTCCACATAGTGTCCGGCGATATGCGCGTAGGCGATGCGGCCGGCCGGGACCGCTCTCAGAAAGGCTTCGGCGTCATAGCCGTGGTTGACGCTGTTCACGTAAATGTTGTTGATGTCGAGCAGCACGTCGCAGTCGGCTTCTTCAACGACGGCGTTGAAGAAATCTAGTTCAGCCATTTCCTGGCCCGGCGCGGCGTAATAGGAGATGTTTTCGATGGCGATTCTGTGCTCCAGAATGTCCTGAACGCGCCGGATGCGCGCGGCAACGTGCGAGACGGCCTCCGATGTGAACGGCATGGGCATCAGGTCGTACAGATGGCCTTCATTGCTGCAGTAGCTCAAGTGTTCGCTGTAGAATTTGATCTGGTGTTCGGCCATGAAATTTTTGACGTCGCGCACGAACTTTTCGTCGAGCGGGTCAGGGCTGCCTATGGATAGGGACAGGCCGTGGCAGACAAAATCGAAGCGCTCGGTCATGGCCCGAAACTGCTTGCCCAGCTTGCCGCCTATCGGTATCCAGTTTTCCGGCGCGACTTCGTAAAAGTCGACCTCTCTGGGCGGGTTTTCGATGATTTCAGTTAAAAAAGACCGACGCAGGCCCAGACCGGCGCCGTGTACGAGATTTAGCGTTGTGTCCATAAGAACACCTGTGTATTGGATTAAAGCGGGAGGGCATGACGGTCATGCCCTCTTTTGGCAGTCAGGACAGGTTGGAACCTGCCTCAGGGCTTATTCGCCGGCTGCGTCTTTAGGGCTGACTTTTTGCTGGCCTGTGCCTTTAGCGTCAGTGCCTTTTTGCATGGCGCCGCAAGAGCCCTCTTTGCCTTTCATCATGGCGCCGCACATGCCTTCCATGCCTTTTTTCATTTTGCCGCCTTCCATCATGGCACCGCACATGCCTTCGCCGCATTTGCCTTCCGCTGCTTTATTGGCTGGTTTTGCCGCAGGCTTGTTGCCGGCGCAGGCGCCTTCTACGGTTTTAGGCGCTGCTTTCATGGCGCCGCCGCATTTGCCTTCGCCGCATGAGCCTTCTTTCATGTCGGATTTGGCAGTATCGGCTGCAGCCAATTGCATGTAGCCGCTATTCATGTCGTTCATGGCGAAAGGGTTGGCTTCCGCATGGGCTGCAGTGACAGCCAGAGTAGACAGGATTGCGGTCCCCATAGCCGCTGCAAAAGGTGATTTATTAATTTTTTTCATATTGACTCCCGTGTATTATAAAAAATGAATCATAAGCATTGAGTGCAGCTTATGATATCAAGCACAAATGAACAAATGATGAATATCGGCTTGTCCAAATTTTGAACATCTAGAGACTATACAGTCTTATCTAAGTTCCTGCCACTGAGTTTTTAGCTAATAAATTGTTTTATGCGGATATTCGCACAAATCATTGATGACACAGTTGGGGCAGAGCGGTTTTCTGGCGATGCAGGTATAACGGCCATGCAAGATCAGTAAATGATGGGCATCTTTTTTATGTAGTTTGGGCACCCATTTTTCGAGCTTTTGCTCGACTTCCCGCACGTTTTTGCCAGGCGCGATGCCCGTGCGGTTGGCGACGCGGAAGATGTGCGTGTCGACCGCAATCACGTGCTGGCCGAAAGCGGTGTTCAGCATGACATTGGCTGTTTTTCTGCCGACGCCGGCCAAAGCTTCCAATTCTTCGCGCGTTTGCGGCACCTGACCTTCATGCCTTTCGAGCAGCTGCTGGCAGAGCGTGATGATATTGGCGGCTTTGCCTCTGTAGAAGTTGATGGTCTTGATGTAGTCCTTTAGTCCTTCCACGCCCAGCGCCAGGATCGCTTCCGGCGTATTGGCGGCGGGAAACAGCTTGGCCGTGGCTTTGTTGACGCCTTTATCGGTCGCCTGGGCCGAGAGTACGACCGCGATCAGCAGCTCGAAAGGCGTTGTGTACTGGAGTTCGGTCTTGGGCTCGGGGATGGCTTCGGCCAAACGATCAAAAATGGCGCGGCGTTTTTCAGCGTTCATAGCTTGGCCGTTTTCAGTTTGAGCAAGGCTTCTTTTTTCTTGCGCGCGCGTTCGGCTTTTTCCGCTTCTTCCTGGGCCAGACGCAGGCAGCGCGCTTCATAGCGGCGCATGGCCCGTTGCCTTTGCGCGGATTTTTGAGCCGGCGTTGGCCGGGGCTCTACAGGCTTCATGACGATGCAGTCGACAGGGCAGGGCGCAATGCAAAGTTCGCAGCCCGTGCATTCCGAAGCGATGACCGTATGCATGAATTTGGCCGCGCCCAGAATCGCATCGACCGGGCAGGCCGCGATGCATTTGGTGCAGCCAATGCAGTCTTCTTCGATAATGAACGCGGTCTGTTTGGGTTTGTGCTGGCCGAATTGCGTATTGAGCGGCTTGGCCGGCACGCCCAGCAAACGCGCAATCT
>CAYPJI010000239.1:3134-3630 GCA_964411045.1 uncultured Methylobacter sp.
CACCGCCGGGCGGGCATTGATTGATGTCGGCCTGGCCGCTGGCGATGGCTTCGGCATAAGGCCGGCAGCCTTTGAAGCCGCATTGGCCGCATTGGGTTTGTGGCAGTAAAGCGTTTATTTGGTCAATCACAGTCTTCGTTTAATTACCTTCTACCATCGCTGCGACATCGTTTTCGGCCTTATCTATCCCTTTTAATGCAAATTGTTCGGTCAGCCTGTCTTTGATTTTGGTGGTGAAAAACGGCGGCAAGGTTGGGCCCAAACGCACATTTTTAATGTTTAGTGCCAGCAGGCCTAGCGTCATAAGGATGGTTTTCTGTTCATACCAGGCGATATTGAAAGACACCGGCAGCGCATTAAAATCAGCAAGGCCCAGCGCCTGCTGCAGATCTTTCAGGAATACGACCAGTGAATAAAAGTCATTGCTCTGGCCGGCGTCCAGCAGGCGCGGAATGCCGTTGATGTCGCCGAAGTTCAGCGTATTGAAACGGTATTT
>CAYPJI010000240.1:0-3627 GCA_964411045.1 uncultured Methylobacter sp.
ATGGTCGCGTATGCGCCGCCGGTGTCACCGGAGAAATTGCAGTAAACCGGTTTGATATTCACGGATTTCCAGACCCCGGTTTATTCATTGGCCACTGGAACGCCGGCCCTGCAACCACTGACTGCTTCCGCGGTGACTGGTTCTTGACCGGTGACCTGGGACACATTGACCGCGACGGTTACTTCTGGTTTGATGGTCATCAAACCAACTCATCACCAGACACCCCACCTGATATCGCTGTTTAAACCCAACTGATTTGAATGCACTATGGCTATTTACCGCTTAAAAAACCTGACACCCAACATTGACCCCGATACCTTCATTTTTGATAGCGCCGACATCATCGGTGACGTCACACTTCAGTCGGGGGTAAGCATCTGGTCGAATGTCAGTATTCGTGGTGACAATGCTGCCATCAGCATCGGCAAAGATAGCAATATTCAGGAAAACAGTGTGTTGCACGTCGACGAAGGCACTCCCATGAAGATCGGCGAACGGGTCACTGTCGGGCACCAGGCCATGCTGCATGGTTGCACCATCGAAGACGGCACCCTGATTGGCATGCAAGCCATCGTTCTGAATAATGCACATGTGGGTAAAAATTGCCTGATTGGTGCCGGCGCCATCATCCCCGAGGGCCGACATATCCCTGACGGCTCTCTGGTGGTCGGGGTCGGCAAAATTGTGCGGCAAATGTCTGCCGAAGAGCTTGAGCGATTGGCACACAACAGCGCTCATTACGTTGATCGCGGTAAAGAATACAAGCAGCACTTGCACAAGATGACCCCCTCAAACTGAACCGCTACGCCAGTAGAAATATCGCAATACGCTAAAATTGCGGTATGAGCAATCAACTTAAAAAATACCTTTTCCAAAACGGCACAGTGCGTGTGCAAGCCGTACGCTTGACAGAAGCCTGGCAAGACGGCCTGGCGCACCAGCAGTATCCTGCTTGTGTGCAGCAATTGCTGGGCGAACTTGTCTCAGCCGCTGTGCTGCTGGCATCAAACATTAAATTCGATGGTTCACTTGTGCTGCAATTGCAAGGTGACGGGCCCGTCGCCCTTATCGTCGTCGAATGCAACGTCAATCTTGAAATTCGGGCAACCGCTTCACTGCGCGAAGGTTACAGCCTGCCCGAAAACGGCACACTGCAAACCTTGCTGAACAGCAACGGGAATGGTCGGTTTATTGTGGTGCTTGACCCCAACCGCGAAACCACCGACATGCAACCCTACCAGGGTATTGTCCCCCTTGAAGGTAACACGGTTGCCAGGGTGCTTGAAGGTTACATGCGCAGTTCTGAACAGCTTGATACCCGCCTGTGGCTGGCCGCTGACGAACGCTGCTCTGCAGGGGTCTTGTTGCAAAAGTTACCCGGTCATGGCGGTACAGTCAGCGCGGCAGACCAGGATGACACCTGGCAACGCGCCGTCATACTCTCGGAAACCCTGCAAACCGACGAGCTGCTGACGCTTGAGCCCGATGCGCTGATGCAACGTTTGTTCTGGGAAGAAACCTTGTTGACTTTCGAACCCGGCCCGGTCAGGTGGCATTGCCCTTGTACCCGTGAACGGGTCGGCAATATGCTTCGCATGCTTGGGGCCGCAGAAATCGAAAGTATTCTGTCCGAACGCGACACTGTGGATATTTCCTGTAATTTCTGCGGCAAACCCTATCAGTTTGATGCCGTAGACTGTGCCGGTTTGTTCACCGCCAGCCCGGTCAGCGGACACGCCAACCCGCAGTCTCTTCATTAAGCTTACGGGTTCCAGGGCGTCAGCAGTCAGGGTTTGGGCTGCATACCCGTCTTGTTTAATGCCCTGGACCGGTTTACCTTACACCAACGTACAAGTCACAATCGACAACACAATGCCATCACACCACAATGGGTGATGGCATTTTTTTCGTCTTTTTTATATCAGTCAGGCAACGTTTATTCGCGTCAAAAAGGTACCGGCATGATCGAGTTCCTTTTGGTCGCAGGGCCACTGTTGCTGACCGCTATGGGGGGCATTGAAATCAGCCACTTGATGTTTATCAGGCAGGCCATCAATGTTGCCCTGATGGAAGCCGGTCGCGCCGGCGCTACCCAAAATGCACACCCTGCCCACATTGCCGCCGCATTCGAACAAGCCCTCGAACCGCTCTACCCCCCAACCCGAACCGAAACATCACGACAACGGGTACAGCAAGCCATGGCCCGGTATCGGAAAAATTTCAATGAACAACCCTGGCATATCCAGTTGATATCCCCGCACAATGCTGCGTTTGCCGATTTCGCAACCACTGATCAAGCGGTAAAGCATGTTTCAGGCTTTGCCACCATTAATAACAGCTACCAGCTCGAACACCACCAGGAAGTTATCAACAAGGGGTGGTCTGGTGGCATGGGCCCGATATCCGGGCAAACTATATTCGAGGCCAATACGCTGTCGTTGCGATTGACATGGCAATATCAACCGCTTTTGCCTGGCCTTGGCATGGTCACCGGAAATATGCTGTCGCTTAAAGAAGACGTTACCTTGACTATGCAGTCACACCCGGTGCTCTGGCCCGATGACCTTGCCAGGGGCGTGACGCGCCAGGCTTATCGTCGAATAACACCAGATACGCTTGAGGTTCAACCCACGCCTGCCCGGCTAACACCGCTGAACCCGGAGAGCCATCATGCCATGCCGGTCGAGCCTGTATCAGAAAAAAATATTGGCATCAAAGATACGCCAGCCAGCGCCCCGCACAACGCAGGAAACGACTTGGGGCCAAACGAAAATACTTTGAAGACTGAAAACCCTGCCGACCCTGGAGGTCGTTATCAGGGGGACACCGAGGCCGCTTTGTCAGGGGACAATATATGTACGAATATATCGCCCCCCTTGACCATACCCAGTTCAGAACGGGCACGCTCTTCTATGGCATCGGTACCCGACTTGAGGTCTTGAACCTCGGCAGCCAACGCATTGTTACGAGCCGCCAGCGCCGCATTGATTTCTTCCTGACGGGCAACCTGTTGTTCAAGCTCGGCCACACGCGCCCAGCTCCCCTTGCCTTGCCACAAGGGATACTGAATCGCTGCGGTCAATACAACCAGAAGCAAAAGCAAAAGGCGCACAGGCTGGCCCGTTACGAATTAGCGGAGGTTGTAAAAAGCGTCGCGACCAGGGTAGGACGCCACTTCGGCCAATTCTTCTTCAATGCGAAGCAACTGGTTGTACTTGGCCATACGATCTGAGCGGGACAATGAGCCGGTTTTGATTTGCATGGCATTGGTAGCCACTGCAATGTCGGCAATGGTCGAGTCTTCGGTTTCACCGGAACGATGGGAAATAACCGCGGTATAACCGGCCCGCTTGGCCATTTCGA
Source organism: uncultured Methylobacter sp. (assembly GCA_964411045.1). GTDB lineage: Bacteria > Pseudomonadota > Gammaproteobacteria > Methylococcales > Methylomonadaceae > Methylobacter. The sequence goes on from CAYPJI010000240.1 coordinate 3,364, forward strand.
TGGCCGCAAAGGTTTCTGTCAAGGTACCAATCTGGTTGATCTTGATCAGGATGGAGTTGGCGATGTTCTGGTCAATACCCTGCTTCAGGATTTTGGTATTGGTAACAAACAGGTCATCACCGACCAGCTGAACTTTCTTGCCCAGTTGTTCGGTCAGAATTTTCCAGCCGGCCCAATCGTCTTCGGCCATACCATCTTCAATGGTAATAATGGGGTACTTGTCGCACCATGTTGCCAGCAGGTTGGCAAAATCGGCAGCACTTA
>CAYPJI010000241.1:0-3620 GCA_964411045.1 uncultured Methylobacter sp.
CCCTATCTTGTCGGCCAGTTCCAGATTGGAAATGCGGGCATTTTTTTGTATTTCATCCAGAATGCGTCGATCTGTTCTATCTAGTTTCATAACAATTCAGCAGGGTCGTTTTCGGATTTAGGCAATGGGGGAAATGATTATACAAACAGATGACGATCAGTAAGCAATAATTGCTTAAAAAGCTGTTTTTACCGGCATATTGGCAATCATTCGCTCAAGCCTTTTTCCTATACTGTGGCTTCATTTAACGATAATTGAGCGAGGAGGCATTATGAATACAGCACAGCGAGCGGTTTTCGATCATCATAAGTACGAGCCTTGTCCAGTCATCAGCCTGCCGCAACGGCAATGGCCCGACCGGCGGATTGAACAGGCGCCCATCTGGTGCAGCGAAGATTTGCGCGACGGCAATCAGGCGCTGATCAATCCCCTGGCCATCGAGCAGAAAACGGCTTTCTTCAAGCTCTTGGCAGAGATCGGCTTCAAGGAAATTGCCGTCGGCTTTCCTTCGGCTTCGCAGACCGATTATGACTTTATCCGCCTGTTGATCGAGCAGCAACTGATACCGGACGATGTCGCGGTATCGGTCCTGATGCCGGCGCGCGAAGCGTTGATCCGGCGCAGTTTCGAGGCCTTGAAAGGCGCAAAACGGGCCATCATGCATTTTTATAATTCCACGTCCAGAGCGCAGCGCGAGCAGGTCTTCAAGATGGACAAGGACGGTATCATCGCGCTGGCCGTGGACGGCGCGCGCGTGATGAAGGAATGCGCTGCGGCGCAGCCGGAAACCGCGTGGCAGTTTCAGTATTCGCCGGAGAGCTTTACCGCGACGGAACCGGATTTCGCCGTGGAAATCTGTGACGCCGTCGCCGATGTCTGGCAGCCGACAGCCGAGCGGCCGATTATCTTCAACCTGCCGTCGACGGTTGAAGTCTCGACGCCGAATGTCTACGCCGACCAGATCGAATGGTTCAGCACGCATATCCGGCAGCGCGAGGCGGTCATCATCAGCTTGCATACCCACAACGACCGGGGCTGCGCCGTGGCGGCCGCCGAGCTGGGGCTCATGGCCGGCGCCCAGCGCGTCGAGGGCACCCTGTTCGGCAACGGCGAGCGCACCGGCAACGCCGATATCATGGTTATGGCCATGAATCTGTACAGCCAGGGCATCGATCCCGAGCTGGATTTTTCCGACCTGGGCTCGATCAGCCGCCAGGTCAGCCAGTTAAACCAGATTGCCGTACATCCGCGCCATCCCTATGCCGGCGACCTGGTGTTCACGGCTTTCTCGGGCAGCCATCAGGATGCGATCAAGAAATGCCTTGAAGCCCGACGGCCGGGGCAGCCGTGGAACGTCGCCTATCTGCCCATCGACCCGGCCGATGTCGGGCGCGATTACCAGGCGGTCATCCGCATCAACAGCCAGTCCGGCAAGGGCGGCGCCGCTTATATCATCGAGCGGGAGCTGGGCCTGCAACTGCCGCGCTGGCTGCAGATCGAATTCAGCCAGATCGTGCAGCGCCAGACCGAAGCAGAGGCACAGGAGATAAGTGCGCAGCAGCTGGTGGCCTTGTTCGAGCAGAATTATCTCGCCACGCAGTCTGTTTACCAACTCGCCGGTTTTCATCTTGATCACGACCGGCATGAGACGATTGCTGCGCGTCTGGTTTCGGGGGCGGGCGAGATAACGGTGACAGGAACCGGCAACGGTGCGCTGGACGCGTTTGTCAACGCGCTGGAACGGCAGTTGGGCCAGGTTATCGAAATCACCGACTATCACGAACACGCTATAACGGCCGGCAGCGATGCCAAAGCCGCCTGTTATGTCCGGCTGAAATACAACGGCGGGACGCATACCGGCATAGCCTGCCATGCCGATATCGTCAGTGCTTCGCTGAATGCCGTTTTAAGGCCTATCCGTTAGATTTTCGGCTGCTGCCGGTATTCTGTCGGCGAGCAGCCGAAGCGCTGCCTGAACGCGCGGCTGAAGTGCGACAAGTCGTTGAAACCCCAACGGAAGGCGATGTCGGAAAGCCGATGACCGGCGTGAATCGGGTCAAGCAGGTCTTTCCGGCAGTTTTCGAGCCGTCGCTGCCAGATATAGCGCATCAGGGACGTGTCTTCATCCTTAAACAGATCATTGATATAGCACGGCGACAAGCCGACGCCGCCGGCGACCTTCGCGGTATCCAGATCCGGATCGGCAAGATGGTGTTCGATGAAGGCCTTGACCCTGTTCAATGCGATGGAACGGCTTCTGGACACGTTGAAGTTTGCCGGGCGCACGGAGGCCAGCGCCAACGTCAGCAGATCGAGGGAATGATCAGCCAGCGCGGAAAATTCCTGCGCATTCAGTTGGTCGGTCTGGCGCGCAGCAGTGCGGATGAAATTGGCTGTTACGGAACCGATGCCTTTATTGCCGGGGATGCGCAGTGCCGTGCAGTGCTCAATGCCGGCTATTCTGTCCCTGAGCATCGGCCTCGGGATAGAAACGATCAGCTTCGAGAAGTGCTGCGGGCAGTGTATGCGATGCGGCAGCGTGGCGTCGTAAAGCGTCATATCCCCCGGTTGCAGAGCAACGGCTTTGCCGTTTTGCTCCAGCAGGTAGCCGCCTGAGAGCAGGACGACCGCAAAGTAGGCATCCTGACTGACCAAATGCGGCTCGCGCGGCAGCTGCTCCAGGCCAAGGGCGCTGGACCGGATGGCGGACAGGCGCAAATTCTGCCACGGGTATATCGTCATCTCATTGAACAGGCTGCCGTCGGTCGGCGGCGTGATTTCAACACGGGCATATTCCCGCCCTATCACTTCGCGCAGCCATTCATGCCGCTCTCGCGCCGGGAGATCATCGGTCGATAGCTTGATCCCCTGCGCCATGCCTGAATTTTTTGAGGGCTCCGAGGCTATCGAGCCATGAATATCCATAATCAAAACTCCTGAGACAGAAACTGGCTTTTGCCAATAGTAGAGATAAGCGCGTCGCGTGTAAACGGCCTATTGCCGTTTCAGTCAAACAGTTGTTCCGTCCAAGGCAGGCGCGTGATCAGCCGTGTATTTATACTGAAGGGACAGTATGAATTCAAATGAATAGGGCAGAATGTGAGGCAATTAGGTATGGATCAGGATTCAAGACATGCGGGCAATGTGCTTTTAATCAGAGGCGCCGTTTTATGGCTGCTGGCGGCGTTGGTGCTGGCGTGGTGCATGGTGGGCATGAATTTGGGTATGCCGCCGCTCAAGCTGGTTTTCCAGGGCAAGATCACGCGCCTGCTGCAGGCGCATCTGGATTTTCTGCTAATGAGCGCGCTGCTGTTCGGCTTTTATGCGGCCAAGGTGCCGCTGCCCTGGCATGTGCGCTGGGCCATGGTGGTCGGCGCATTCACCAATTCGAGCCTGTTCCTTCTGCAGGCCGTATTTCCGGTGCTGGATGCGCCAGTTCCGGCCGAAGGATTATTGCCGGCGGCTTTTCGCCTGTTTCTGATGGCGAGCATTATCATCACGAGTTACGGGTTTGGCAGGGGTTCTGTGATTATTTTATTGTCTACATTTAACAGTAATGCCTTTGGCTTGGAAAGCTCAGGCAGGGCTTCCGGGTTCGGGGAAATGTCAAACGAAAACGA
>CAYPJI010000242.1:0-3614 GCA_964411045.1 uncultured Methylobacter sp.
CTCCTGCAGGCCATTGAAGCTTGTAGGCTTTGTTATGTACGAATTCACACCTTCGGCATAGCTCTGCTCTATATCTTCCATTGTCGATGACGTTGTAATAATCACCACTGGAATAGAACGAAGCGCGGCATCATGCTTTATCTCAAGCAAAGCCTCTCTTCCGTCTTTCAGCGGCATATTGAGGTCAAGCAATATCAACCCAGGGAAGGGGTACTTATCGGAATCATCGTAAGGTGGTTCACGCCTTAAATAATTCATCAGCTGCTCACCATCGTGCACGAAATGGAGGGAGTTTTTAAAACTCGCGTCGCGAAATGCCTGCTCAGTAAGAAAACAATCGTCTAGATCGTCATCGGCCACCAGTATATGAACACCAAGTCGGTCATTCATGTAACCGCTCCCTCCGCATGCGATGGAAACCTAATGCGGAAGGTCGTGCCTTCGCCGGGCTCACTTGTCGCTGTAATTGACGCTTCGTGCCGTTCAACAATCTTCTTGACGATAGCCAGCCCAATACCTGTGCCAGGATATGCATCGCGTGCGTGTAAGCGCTGGAACGGTGCGAAGATTCTGTCCAGATACTTCACATTAAATCCGATTCCATTATCTGAAACATAAAGGGTCCAACCACTGCTGTTTATCTCCTCCGCATCTATTCTAACGACAGGTAAACGCCCGGTAGCCTTGAACTTTATAGCGTTGCTGATCAGATTCTGAATAATCTGCCTCAGTTGAGAGGCATCTCCCCAAACCTCAGGAAGCCTGCCAACCTCGACCTGAGCGCCACTCTCATTCAAAGTCGTCTCAAGGTCCGAAATCACGTCGGCGCAAACCTGATTCATGCTAACTGTAGTGAACTCACGCGCTCTGGTACCTACGCGGGAGTAGTTCAGCAGATCAATGATGAGGGACTGCATCCTTGATGCCGCTGAATTCATGCGACTCAGGTAATCTCGCCCCTCTTCGTCCAACGTCGACGCTTGCTGGCTGATGCGGTCCGAAAATGTTTGTATCTTTCGAAGCGGCTCCTGCAGATCATGCGAAGCGACGTAGGCAAACTCTTGGAGTTCCCTGTTGCTGCGCTCTAACTCTATCATTGTGTGGCGCAGTTCCGCATCGGCCGCCTTCTTGGCGGTAATGTCTCGGAAATAAACAGCAAGCCCCTCATCCGAAGGGTAGGCGTGCACTTCGAACCAGGCATCGAACGGTGCGAAGTAAGACTCAAAGTGCTGTGCCGTGCCGTCAGATATTGCCAATCGATAGCGTATACCGATCTCCGACTCGTAGGAGCCTGGGAACACTTTCCAGACCTCCTGTCCGACCATGCTCGCTCGCTCAGTCTTGAGTACCCGGACTGCCTCCTGGTTCACATAGCTGAAGCACCAATTCCTATCCATCATAAAGAAAGCATCGGTGATACTTTCAAGCGTGGTCATCAACCGGCTGGAAAGCGCATCAGCCTTCGACTGCATGCGCTTCCAGTCGGTGATGTCCTGAACAGAACCTATCGCCCTGATGATCTGGCCGCTATCGTTTCGCACGGCTTCACCGGTGACCCTCACATCCAGCCAACGACCATCTATCGTACGAATCCGGGTGGTTAGATCGGCAGGCTGCCCTTCTTTCAGCACAGCTTCTAGCGCCGAGATTACCTTTGATTGATCATCGTCGTGGTAGAGCGCCAGAGATTCCGCCAAAGGGGGGACTACTTTGGGCGGATAGCCGAGTATGGCGCTCAACTCTGGCGACCAATCGACACGCCCATCCGCCTCAACCGACCAGCCACCCAAACGGGCGGACTTTCCTGCCATACCCAGCAGCAGGTTCATACGCTGCATTTCCTGCTCATCCGCATAACGCTCGGTAATGTCGTGAGCGACGCAATACACAATTTTGTCTTCACCCACTGCTGCGCTAGCCTGAAGCTTACGTAAGTTGCCTTTCCCGTCACGAACAGACAAGATAATCTCTCTGAGAACTCCTCCATTCAGCACATAATCAGCAGCTTCAAAGACTTTTTCACGATCGCTTTCTGCGACCAGATTGAGGTAAGACGTTCCGATGAGATCGTCAACCTGATAATGGAGCGTTTCTGCAAAAGAAGGGTTGACTTGTATGAATTTTCCTTCGAGATCAAGAAGGCAAAACATCTCAAGAGACAGGTCAAAGAAATGATCTCTTTCTCGTAGAGCCCTGGCTACTTGACGCTCCAACGTGACATCTTGCAGCAACATGAGCCACCCCTCCTCCATGCGCCTGACGACGAAAGAGTACAGCGGGTTCGGCAGGTAGCTCAGGTTAACCTCACCTTGAAATTCGCCCACGGAACCCGCCAACTCAGGCCAAGCCCCGAACGCAGGAAGCGGTAGTCTCTGATCTATCGTCGCGTCGACATCAGAGCTGGCGTCTCGTGGAAAAAGCCTTTCAGCCGCAGGGTTGGCGAATGTCACCTTCCCTTCAGTGTTAACCGCGATCAGGGACTCCCCCAAGCTGTGCGTGATCAACCGTGTGAAACTCAGCTGCTCCTTAAGCACCTCCTGCGCCTGCAAAAGCTCTGAAAAGAGGCGGATGTTGTCAAGCAGCGCCACTGTAATTTGCGCAAACTGCTGTGCAATCGCTACATCACCACCATCAAATTCACTTTCAAATTTATCGGCCAAACATAATAAGCCGATTTTTTTACCACCTCTTTCAATCAGGGGAATACTTAACAAACCGGCCTTGATGCTCGGATCCTCAACATTGTATTGATCTGAATTAAACCCAGGGTAGGAATTCAATTCGGCCCTGGTTAAGATAACCGGCCGATCGCTATCAAACACTCTGGTATACAAGTCGTCTCTTGAGAAAATTTCACTCAAAATAGACTCAGCCCCTCCTGGCCCGAAAGTTGAAACGCTGCAAGCCGATTCCATTTGACTCCGAGCCACGCCCAGGCTGATTACAGAGCTGTGAGCGCCAACGACCGACCTCACCTGCTTGGCAAGGTATCTCAGCAATGACTTCTGTTCCGTGTACCTTGCGGCCGTCGTAGCAGCCCGGCTCGTGGCATGCAGTTGCAGCGCACGAACATTCGACTTCTCTAGCGCCTCTTTGAGCGCTTCTGCGATCTGCTGCCGCTCTGTAATGTCTTTGGCAATACCAAAAACCCCTTCGATCTGACCTTTCACCCGGATGGGCATGTAAGACACGTCGAGTGTGTACCGACGCTCGTTCTCGCCGCTCGTCTGCAGAACGAACCGTTGCGGCTCACCGCGTTGCGCCGCCTCCAAACGCCGTCGAACCTCATCCAGTGACTCCGCAGCAAGCCCGCTCTTCCACGACTGACCAACGATTTCCGCCTGGGTACGTCCGACTAGCTCCGAAACTGCAGCATTCACCAAGCTATATCTGCCCTGCATGTCGAAGGCGTAAACTGGATCCGGGTTGCTGATGAAAAGAGACCGAAAGCGCTGCTCACTCGCCTCCAGTAGACGCAAATCCTTAGCTCTTTGAATAGCCACACCTGCCAACTCAGCCGCCGTCGCCACTGTGGCCAGTTGTTCAGGCGACGGTTCATGTGCTTCGAAATGGTAGACCGCCAAGGTGCCGAAGACTTCACCGGCTTCCGAAAG
>CAYPJI010000243.1:0-3584 GCA_964411045.1 uncultured Methylobacter sp.
ATCAGATTAAAACCATATCAATATTATCCATTTCCATAATAAGTAACACATGAATACTCAGGCAGAAGCAACGACGTCAGTCCTTGATGTTGTAAAGCAGGTCTTATCCGTTGTCTTTGTGGCTGCTGGAGTGGCTGCATTCTATTATTTCTCAGATGTTAAACTCTTATATAGAGTTTTAGGCTTGGTAGGCGTTGTGATAATAGTGCTGGGCATTATGTTGACAACTGATGTGGGTCGAAGTGTTTGGAGTTTTGTGTTGGAGTCCAAGCAGGAGGTCAGAAAAGTTGTTTGGCCTACGCGTGAAGAAACAATGCGTACTACTTTGTTGGTATTTGCAATGGTATTCATTGTGGGGCTGATTTTATGGTTGCTGGACATGTTCCTATTTTGGGGTGTGCGGCTTCTGACTGGTCAAGGAGGGTAGGATGGCACTTCGCTGGTATGTAGTGCATGCGTACTCAAACTTTGAAAATAAAGTTAAGCAGGCATTAGAAGAGCGGATTAAAAGAGAAGGATTGCAGCAGTATTTTGGAAAGATATTAGTTCCTACCGAAGAAGTAGTTGAAATGCGCATGGGGCAGCAGCGTAAAAGTGAAAGAAAATTTTTCCCGGGTTATGTCCTTGTTCAGATGGAATTGACTGACGAGACTTGGCACTTGGTGCGAGATGTTCCAAGGGTATTAGGCTTTATAGGCGGCACCTCAGATCGTCCTGCTCCTATCTCAGAAAAAGAGGCAATGTCTATTCTCAATAGAGTTGAAGAAGGTGTAAATAAACCACGTCCGAAAATTCTGTTTGAGGTTGGTGAAGTAGTAAGAGTAATTGACGGGCCATTTAAAGATTTTAATGGCGTAGTTGAAGAAGTTAACTACGAAAAAAGTAAGTTAAAAATATCAGTGCTCATTTTTGGTCGTTCAACTTCTGTTGAGCTTGATTTTGGGCAAGTTGAAAAAACCTAACTGTTAGTCTGCAGTTAGTATCTACGAAATCTCTGTCTGAATAAGGCAGGGATTTTTGCGTCTAGGGGAGCTGGAAAGCGCTTGAACCCGTATTGGAGTAAAAAATGGCAAAAAAGATAACGGCTTATATTAAGTTACAAGTAAAAGCGGGTGAAGCAAACCCGAGTCCACCGGTTGGTCCTGCTTTGGGTCAGCGCGGCGTCAACATTATGGAGTTTTGTAAAGCATTTAATGCTAAAACTCAGGATGTGGAAAAAGGACTGCCTTTACCTGTGGTCATCACCGTTTACAGTGATCGTAGCTTTACCTTCATCACCAAAACACCTCCTGCTTCAATCCTTCTAAAGAAACTAACCGGTATAAAAAGTGGAAGCAGTAATCCGAATACTAAAAAAGTCGGCACTGTGACCCGTGCGCAATTGGAAGAGATTGCTAAAACAAAAATGGAAGATTTGAATGCAGCAAATTTGGAAGCTGCGGTAAAAACAATTGCTGGCAGCGCGCGTAGCATGGGTCTGAATGTGGAGGGGCTATAATGGCTAAGTTTTCAAAAAAAGCGAAACTTATCAAATCAAAAGTTGATAGAACTAAGCAATATTCCATCACTGAAGCCGTACAGTTATTGAAAGAGTTAGGCACAGCAAAGTTTAATGAAGCTGTTGATGTGAGCGTTAACCTGGGCGTTGATCCACGCAAATCAGATCAGAACGTTCGCGGTGCAACCGTTCTGCCGCATGGTACTGGCAAGACTGTAAGAGTTGCTGTATTTACTCAAGGCCCAAATGCTGATGCAGCTAGAGAAGCGGGTGCTGATATTGTTGGCATGGACGATCTAGGTGACTTGGTCAAAAAAGGCGAAATGAACTTTGATGTAGTCATTGCGTCTCCTGATGCGATGCGCGTAGTTGGTCAATTAGGCCAAATCTTGGGTCCTAGAGGTTTAATGCCTAACCCTAAGGTTGGCACTGTAACTCCAGATGTGGCCACTGCAGTAAGAAACGCTAAATCAGGCCAGGTTCGCTATCGTACAGATAAGGCAGGTATTATTCATTGCACTTTAGGTAAAGTGACTTTTGATGCTGACGCGATCCAAGGAAACCTGGAAGCGTTGATATCCGATCTGAAAAAAGCGAAACCGACAGCGGCTAAAGGTGTATATATCAAGAAGATTACTTTGTCTTCTACCATGGGGCCCGGTTTGTGGCTGGACCAAAGCAGTATTAATATGTAAAAAGACTTTGGGTTGCCGTTTTATCGGTAACCGTCAAAGACCGCAGGAGTTGCAAAACTTAATATTTCCTGCGCAGACGGAAGCTGGACCTAACAACTGGGGAAAGGGACCGTAAGGGGCATCTTCCAAGATGCGTTTTATTAATTCTGGATATTTTTCCAGAACTTACCGGAGGTAAGCTGTGGCACTAAATTTAGATAGCAAAAAAGCTGTCGTAGAAGAAGTTGCTGAAATTGCTGCTAAAGCGCACTCTGCAGTAGCGGCAGAATATCGTGGTTTAACAGTTACGGAATTGACCGAGCTGCGTAAAACTGCGAGAGAAACAGGTGTTTATCTGCGTGTGGTAAAGAATACTCTGGCGAGACGAGCTGTAGCCGGAACTGAATTTGAATGTATGCAAGATGGCCTGGTAGGTCCTTTATTGCTTGCATTTTCAATGGAAGATCCTGGTTGTGCTGCGCGTCTGATCAGTGATTTCGCCAAAACTCACGATAAGTTAATCACCAAAGTTGTGGCCATTAATGGTCAAGCTTACGGTGCATCCGAGCTGGCACGTTTGGCAAGTATGCCGACACGCGATCAAGCTATTGCAATGCTGATGTCTGTAATGAAAGCACCGGTTGGAAAACTTGTTCGTACTTTGGCTGCGGTCAGAGATCAGAAAGAAGCAGCATAAGCTTATTTTTAACCAGTTTAAAAAATTATTGTTTTAGAGGAATACTAAATGGCAGTTTCACACGAAGACATCTTGGATGCAGTTTCCAATATGACTATTATGGAAATCGTTGATTTAATTTCAGCGATGGAAGAAAAATTCGGCGTAACAGCAGCAGTTGCAGTAGCTGCTGCACCCGCAGCAGCAGCAGGCGCAGCTGTAGAAGAGCAAACTGAATTTGATGTAATCATGACCGGTTTCGGTGATAACAAAGTTGCTGTAATTAAAGCGGTACGCGGTATTACTGGCTTAGGTCTGAAAGAAGCTAAAGATGCTGTAGAAGGCGCTCCAACAACTTTGAAAGAAGGTGTTTCTAAAGCCGAAGCGGATGATTTCAAAAAGCAGCTTGAAGAAGCGGGCGCTACTGTCGAAATCAAATAAGATTTTGACCCAAAAAATACAAGGCTCACGCCTTTTAAATATGGCTGGTGGCAATCCTGTCACCGGCCTTTTACTGTTTGCAATAAATGCACAGTAGAAATTATTCATGACGAAAAGGTTTGGAAGCGATATGTCCTACTCTTTTACCGAAAAAAAGCGTATTCGAAATAACTTTGGGAAAGGTACTGAAGTACTTGAAGTTCCCTATCTTCTGGCAACTCAAATCAATTCCTATGCAAGCTTTTTACAATCAGGAGCAGTACCTGAAAAGCGTGCCGATATTGGTTTGCATGCG
>CAYPJI010000244.1:0-3582 GCA_964411045.1 uncultured Methylobacter sp.
GGGGTTGTGATGGTAATGTCCATGATAGGTTGACGGCAATGATTTCTGGAACTGATTCGGGTTTGATGCTCTTTCCACTCGCTTGCATGGATGGTCAAAGCGTTTTGGCGGCGTGCACTACGCCGGCTCTTCAACAATATCTACCGACAGAATGCGCTCCTTGTCGAGTCTGAGCGACAGTGTTTTGCACAGGCGGCCGGTACTGAAATCCCTGTATTGTTCGGAAGAGACTATGCCATGACTGTCACTTACATTTTCGAGCGCCAGCAATTGATAGAAATAAGGCCGCCAGGACCAGTTAAAGCCGATTTCCCCGGCTTCTTCAAACCATTTTCCGCCGGCAAAATTAAAGTTGGAGGAAATCTGGTTGCCTTCGTTATTGCATAAATAAAACCTGAGTATGCCGCTTTCTTCAAACGGATGCGCCGATAATTCATTTAAGTTGAAATCGGTAGCCAAGGCCCGTCGCAGAAGCTCAATCAGATCCTTGACTTTATCGGCGGATTGCAGTTTCTGGACTTCCTTGCGCAATACCCTTTGCAGGAATGTCTTCCTGAGCGATTCGATATGCCGCTGATAGTGGTCTGGCTTTTTGAATTCAGCCGTTGCCGGCGAAAACAGGTGCCCCTGTACGTATTGAGCGCCGCAGCTTAATGCGTAAAAGAATTCATTGTCGGTTTCGACGCCTTCGCAAACGATAAGGCAGGCGGTGCGTTTGCTAAGACGCGCCAACAGATGCACCACTTCATTGGCGATGCCGCCTTTGGTAGCCTGTTTGAACAGCCGCATGTCCAGTTTGATCACATCAGGACGGATGGCTATGACCCTTTCCAGTTGCGAAAAGCCGGCGCCAAAGCTGTCAATGGCGACTTTCAGGTTGTGCTTGCGATATTCCCTGGCGACCGCGGCGATTTTATCGAGATTGCCCCGGGTTGCGGCAATTTCGATAATGATCCTGCTTCTGTCTATGTTGAGCTTATCTAGCATCTGTAAGGTGGGCAATGCTCTCAAATCCGAGACCTTATCAATCCATGATGCGGAAATGTTGAGCGTCAGATAGCTTTTGTGATTTAGCTGGCAGAATTTCAGCAATGCCTGATGGCGAACCGTGCGATCCCAGGCTATCAATTGTTCCTCGGTAATATCCGGGGAAGAGAACAATTGGCCGGCAGAAATGACCTGTCCGTTTTCATCATATTGTCGGGCTAATGCCTCATAGCCGACGATGAGCCCGCTGGCAATGCAGATAATGGGTTGAAAATAAGGAAATAGTTTGTCTGCTTGTTCAAAATCTGCGTTTTGTTCTAAATTCATTACTGAAGCCTTTGCTGTTCTTTGAATCGGGTAATAGCGGCATCGGAAAGAATAACGAGTGGCAGTGCGCCAAGATGTTGGATGGCGTGATAATATTTTCCGAAGCTGCGAATGTTGAAAATTATCAGGTCGGGCTTATTGGCCAAAATCAGGATTGGCATATGGCTGTCCGATGCGGTCATAGTCATTGCCGAATAGCCATGTGTTATGGACATTTCTGCCAATAATGGGCCAGTAGCTCTATCTTCAATCAGGAGTATTTTTAGTGCGCTCATTTCTACGATTAAGCATGACTCGTGCCATGAGCTGTAAATGGTCGGCAATGTTATGCCAAAAGAGGTAGGCAAACTCGTTGGCCGCCGTTAGATGCGCCAATAGGGTACATACGCATCATTTTGGTGCGCTATGCTTGTTTGAGCTTTTTGAGGGGCCCAAAGTAGGGCAGGAGAGAAGCTTATTTGTGCGATAAGGAAAATGCAGCCGGGCAGATTGCCTGCCCGGCGCACCTTTTTAGCTTACTTGTTTTTGTTGCGTTCGCTGACTTCTTTAATCACTTCATCAGCCACGTTTTTAGGGCATGGCATGTAATGTGAGAATTCCATCGAGAACTGGCCGCGACCAGAAGTCATGGTGCGCAAGTCGCCGATATAGCCGAACATATCGCTCAGCGGCACGTCAGCTTTGATGCGCACTCCGGTAATACCGGCGTCTTGAGATTTAATCATGCCGCGGCGACGGTTCAAGTCACCGATCACGTCGCCAACATTCGCTTCAGGTGTAAACACGTCCACTTTCATAATCGGTTCCAATAATTGCGGAGCCGCTTTAGGAATGGACTGACGATACGCTGCGCGAGCGGCAATTTCGAAAGCGATAGCTGACGAGTCAACTGCGTGGAAGCCGCCGTCGGTCAGGATTACTTTGAAATCCAAGCATGGGAAACCTGCCAACACGCCTTTGTCGACACTGCCTTTGAAGCCTTTGTCAACAGCTGGCCAGTATTCGCGTGGTACGTTACCGCCGGTCACGCTCGATTCGAACACAAAACCGCTGCCTGGCTCGCCCGGCTCGATGATGTAGTTGATTTTCGCGTACTGACCAGAGCCACCGGACTGCTTCTTGTGGGTGTATTCGTCTTCAACGCGTTTAGTGATGGTTTCGCGGTAAGCTACTTGCGGCTTGCCGACGTTCACTTCAACGCCATGGGTACGTTTCAGGATGTCCACTTTAATATCCAAGTGCAACTCGCCCATACCTTTGATGATGGTTTCGCCGCTTTCCTCGTCGGTTTCAACGCGGAATGAAGGGTCTTCCTGTATCATCTTGCCCAAGGCAATGCCCATTTTCTCGTTGCTGCCTTTGTCTTTAGGCGAAATGGCGATAGAGATAACGGGATCAGGGAATACCATCGGTTCCAGAGTAGCCGGTTTATCGGGATCGCACAAAGTATGCCCGGTCTGAACATTTTTCAAGCCGATCAGCGCGACGATATCGCCGGCTTGTGCCGTTTCAATTTCGGTACGGTTATCGGCGTGCATTTCCACCATCCGGCCGACTCGCTCGGTTTTGCCGGTATAGGTATTCAACAAGGTATCGCCTTTTTTCAGACGGCCTGAATAGATCCGGATGAAGTTCAAAGCGCCAAAGCGGTCGTCCATGATTTTAAAGACCAATGCGCGCAATGGACGGCCGGCATCGACGATCGCGTGTTCGCCGGTCGGGTTGCCTTCCAGATCGACTTCAGGTTGTGGATTGACTTCAGTCGGGCCGGGCAGATAATCAACAACGCCGTCCAGCACCAGCTGCACGCCTTTGTTTTTGAATGAAGAACCGCCGTAAGTCGGGAAGAAATCCATCTTAATGGCGCCTTTGCGGACACAGCGCTTGATCTCTTCAATGCTGGGCTCTTCGCCTTCCAGATATTTTTCCATGATTTCGTCATCCTGATCGGCAACCTGGTCGATCAGTTTTGCGCGCCATTCTTCGACATCCGCTTCCATATCGGCAGGCACGTCCGTAATTTCATATTTCAGCGGGTCGCCGGAGTTATCCCAAATCCAGGCCTTGCGGGTTAACAGGTCAACCACGCCGGAGAATTGGTCTTCGCGCCCGATAGGCAGGGTCATCACGACTGGCACGGCACCTAACACGTCTTCGACTTGTTTGACAACGCGGAAAAAATCGGCGCCTAGCCTATCCAGCTTATTGACGTAGACCAGACGCGCTACTTTGGAGTCGTTGGCATAACGCCAGTTGGTTTCCGATTGG
>CAYPJI010000245.1:0-3561 GCA_964411045.1 uncultured Methylobacter sp.
TTCAACAGACAGAGGAATATGTACCGCCATCTGGTCGCCGTCGAAGTCAGCGTTAAAGGCGCTGCACACCAATGGATGCAACTGTATCGCTTTACCTTCAATCAAAATTGGTTCAAACGCCTGAATACCAAGTCTGTGCAGTGTAGGAGCCCGATTCAGCAAAATCGGGTGTTCACGAATGACTTCTTCAAGAATATCCCAGACTTCAGTACCTTCCCGTTCAACCATTTTCTTAGCAGCTTTAATGGTTGTAGCAAGGCCTCTGAACTGTAATTTGCTGAATATAAATGGCTTAAACAGCTCCAGTGCCATTTTTTTCGGCAATCCGCATTGGTGCAATCTTAATGTTGGACCAACAACTATAACAGAACGGCCTGAGTAATCGACACGTTTACCAAGCAGGTTTTGCCTGAAGCGTCCCTGTTTGCCTTTAATCATATCTGCCAATGATTTAAGAGGGCGTCTATTGGTGCCAGTAATCGCCCGACCGCGACGACCATTATCCAACAAAGCGTCAACAGATTCCTGCAGCATCCGTTTTTCGTTGCGAACGATAATATCCGGCGCATTTAAATCCAACAATCGGTTTAAACGATTATTCCTGTTGATAACGCGACGATATAAATCATTTAAATCCGATGTAGCGAAACGACCACCGTCTAGAGGAACTAAAGGACGCAACTCAGGCGGCAACACAGGCAGCACCTGCAAAATCATCCATTCAGGACGGTTATTTGAGTTCAGTAATGCATCTATTACTTTAAGACGTTTTGAATACTTCTTGATTTTGGTTTCTGAATTTGTCGAGTTAATTTCTTCGCGAAGAATATTAACTTCTTCTTTTAAATCAATCGCTTTTAACAAATCATAGATCGCTTCCGCACCCATTTTTGCTACAAAATCGTCGCCATGCAGCTCAACGGCATCCAGATACTCGTCATCAGTGAGTAATTGTCCTTTCTCTAAAGGTGTCATTCCTGGATCTAAAACTACGAACGATTCAAAATACAACACGCGCTCAATCTCGCGCAACGTCATATCTAATAACAATGCAATTCTGGACGGCAGTGACTTTAAGAACCAGATATGCGCCACAGGGCTTGCTAAATCAATATGCCCCATTCTTTCACGGCGCACTTTTGACAGCGTTACCTCGACGCCACATTTTTCGCAAATAACACCGCGGTGCTTTAGCCTTTTATATTTTCCGCATAAGCATTCATAATCACTGACTGGACCAAAAATTTTTGCGCAAAATAAACCATCACGCTCAGGCTTGAACGTACGATAATTGATCGTTTCCGGTTTTTTTACCTCGCCATAGGACCAGGAGCGAATCATGTCCGGTGATGCCAGACCGATACGGATCGCATCAAAATCATCGGTACGGCCTTGGCGCTTTAAGAAATTCATTAAATCTTTCAAGAGTATGTCCTCTTTAAATACTTTTCTGGTGTATTCCAGAACAGGCTATCAGTTAATTTCAATAAGACGCAGAATTAATCCCGTTCCAATTCTATATTGACAGCCAATGAGCGGATTTCTTTAATTAAAACATTAAACGATTCCGGCATGCCGGCTTCCATTTTATGATCACCGTCGACAATATTTTTATACATTCGGGTTCGCCCAGTCACGTCATCGGATTTAACTGTTAACATTTCCTGCAATGTATATGCTGCGCCATAAGCTTCAAGCGCCCAAACCTCCATCTCACCGAAACGTTGACCACCAAATTGGGCTTTACCACCCAATGGCTGCTGGGTAACAAGACTATAAGGCCCTGTTGACCGTGCATGCATTTTGTCATCGACCAAATGGTTCAGCTTCAGCATGTACATATAACCTACTGTCACTTTTCGCTCAAACGGCTCACCAGTCAGACCATCATAAAGAATGGTTTGACCATCTTCAGGAAGATCAGCAAGTCTCAGCATGGTACGTATTTCTTCTTCAGTAGCACCATCGAATACAGGAGTTGCCATAGGCACACCATCAACCAGGTTAGCAGCCATTTCCAGAATTTCTTGATCAGTGAACGAATCCAAATCTTCTTTACGACCACTACTGTTATAAATTTTATCCAGGTAGCTTCGAATTTCAGCAATTTTGGCTTTCGCTTCAAGCATTTTACCTATCTTGATGCCCAAGCCTTTAGCCGCCCAACCCAAATGAGTCTCAAGCACCTGCCCGACGTTCATCCGCGATGGTACACCTAATGGATTCAATACAATATCGACCGGATTACCATCAGCTGTATACGGCATATCTTCAATTGGTCTAATCATGGAAATAACCCCTTTATTCCCATGTCGTCCCGCCATTTTATCGCCGGGCTGAATACGCCTTTTAACCGCCAAGTAAACCTTGACCATTTTCAAAACACCAGGCGCCAGATCATCACCCATAGTGATTTTTTTACGCTTGATTTCAAATTTCTCGTCAAAGTCTTTCCTTTGCTGCTCGACTTGCTCAGCTACGGCTTCCAGTTGAAGATTGATATCTTCATCTTTCATTCTGATTTTTAACCAGTCTGAATGCTTAAGGTTACCCAGATAAGCTTGGGTTATCTCAGTACCCGCTTTTAACTGAGCCGGACCTGATTGAGCAACCTTACCGATTAATAGTTTGGCTACACGAGCGAATATATCGCCTTCCAGAATCTTGAGCTGATCATCAAGGTCTTTTCTGTAACGCTTGATTTCGGCTTCTTCAATATCAAGCGCACGCTTGTCTTTTTTGACACCATCCCGAATGAATACCTGAACATCAATAACCGTCCCTTCAATACTACCTGGAACGCGCAATGATGTATCCTTTACGTCCGCCGCCTTCTCACCAAAAATTGCGCGCAATAATTTTTCTTCCGGCGTTAATTGGGTCTCTCCTTTTGGAGTTACCTTGCCCACCAAAATATCGCCACCTTTTACTTCAGCGCCCACATAGACGATCCCGGACTCATCAAGTTTTGACAAGGCTTCTTCGCTAACATTTGGAATATCTGCAGTAATTTCTTCCGGGCTATGTTTTGTATCACGCGCTACGCAGGTTTTCTCTTCAATATGGATCGTAGTAAAGCGATCTTCCCTGACAACGCGCTCAGAAACCAGAATCGAGTCTTCAAAGTTGTATCCATTCCATGGCATGAAAGCAACCAGCATATTCTGCCCTAAGGCCAACTCACCAAGATCTGTAGATGGACCATCAGCCAAGATATCTCCGGCATTAACGATATCGCCCGGTTTTACCAGCGGCTTCTGGTTAATACAAGTATTCTGATTTGATCGGGTATATTTGGTCAGATTGTAAATATCTACGCCAGGAGCCCCCGTTTCTGTTTCCGTATCATTTACGCGAACCACAATTCGGGCGGCATCGACCGCTTCAATACGACCGCCTCGTTCCGCCACTACAGTTACACCGGAATCCTTAGCCACGGTTCTTTCCATGCCGGTGCCTACCAGCGGCTTTTCGGCTCTCAGCGTAGGAACGGCCTGACGCTGCATGTTGGAACCCATCAATGCACGGTTCGCGTCATCATGCTCAAGAAATGGAATAATG
>CAYPJI010000246.1:0-3558 GCA_964411045.1 uncultured Methylobacter sp.
GGTAAGGGTTCAGGCCAATCGGCATGGTCGTTTGTCCGAATCTGGGATCGGGCGTATAAGTTTTGCAGAGCCTGTCCCACCATGAAATCGAAAAGCCGTAATTGCTGTCCGTTTCAACAGGGACAGTGGAATGATGCACGCGGTGCATGTCGGGCGTAATGACCAACCAGCGCAGTTTCCTGTCGAGGGCCGGCGGAATGTAGACATTGCTGTGGTTGAACGTTGCAGCCCCGTTCAGGATGATCTCAAAGGCGATCACGGTCATGGGATGGGCGCCGATCAGGTAAATGCAGGCCACTTTGTAAAGCATCGACAGCACGATTTCCAGCGGATGGAAGCGCACGGCCGTGGTCGCGTCAAATTCCAGATCGGTATGATGGATCTGGTGCAGGCGCCAGAGCGGCGGCCATTTATGCGTAAGAATATGTTGGCAATAAAGCGCGAAATCGAGAAACAGCAGCGTGACGATGCTCGACAGCCAGGCCGGCGCGCGCCATTGGTTCAGCAGTCCCCAGGAACTGTCGGCGGCATGGACTGCGCTCAGATAGGCAATGCCGCCCAGCGTCAGGCTCATGATCATCATATTGAACAGGGCCAGTCCCAGATTGACGGACCAGCGCTGCCGCAGGCTGATATTTAGTTTTCTTCGGGGGCTGATACGCTCCCAGCCGATCATGGTTAAAAAGATGCCGATCGATGTCGACAGGCGAATCAGGGCTTCCATAAGTGTCCTCCGCTGTAAAGCCGGGCCAGTGTTTGCGGGGCCGCGCCGAAAAAGTAACGCAGGCGCAGGCTCCACATGAGCAGTATGGTTTTGTACAGGCCGAATTGCAGCCAGCGCCGGCCCGAGCTGGTTACCCTGGCTTTCAGGCATAATGGCGGGCTGAGTTTGTTTAACGCCTTGCAGATGGCGATGTCCTCCATCAGGCTGATGTCGGGATAGCCGCCGACTGCCATGAACGCTTCACGTGTGACAAAGATTGCCTGATCGCCCGTGGCGATGCCGGTCAGCCGGGAGCGCCAGTTCATCATTTGTGCGATGACCTTGAGCATGAAATGGTCGCCGCTCAAGCGGATATCGAAGCGCCCCCAGGGCGCGGGTTGGTTGATCCGTTCCCGGATCAGCTGGATGGCATTGTCGGGCAGGAACGTATCGGCATGCAAAAACAGCAGCACTTCGCCCGCTGCCTGTATGGCGCCGGCGTTCATTTGCCGGGCGCGGCCTTTGGCTGAGCTTATGACCTGATCGGCCAGCGGTTCGGCGATAGCGGGCGTGTTATCGGCGCTGCCACCGTCGACGACAATAAGCTCGCAGTCGTTGCGCAAAGGTTGCAGGGCCGATAAACAGCCTTGGATGTTTTGGGCTTCATTCAGCGCCGGGATGACGATCGAAAACTTCATGGCAGTCGCTAATACAGTGTACGGTGGTTAATGTTAACAATATCATGCGATTGAAAACAGGGCTGTGTGCTGTCAGATAGCGCAGCCGGGCGGGGCATGTCGCCCGTTCGAATGTTTTGCGCTAATTAAGCGCAACCACTTGATTCAGTCATCACAGAAACGTTAGGGCCGGGGGTTACAAATCCAGGCCTGCTTGAGAATAGTAGATACGCTGCGTACCATTTTCAAAATGTTCAGGTGCATGAAGCTCCAAAAGGTACGCGGTGCCTACCCTACAGTCAGTTATAACGGTTCAAACAAAGCCGTCAGATCCTCGGCAGTCAGCTGCGGCGATTCGTCCCCGCCGCCTTTGTAAATGCCTTCGGCCAACTGGCGCTTTTTCTCCTGCATGACCAGTATTTTCTCTTCGACCGTATTTTCCGTGATCAGTTTGTAGACGAACACGGGCTTATCCTGGCCGATCCGGTAGGCGCGGTCGGCGGCCTGTGTTTCGGCGGCCGGGTTCCACCACGGATCGTAAATGATCACGCTGTCGGCCTCGGTCAGGTTCAGGCCGACGCCGCCGGCTTTCAGGCTGATCAGGAAGACGTTTGCGGCACCGCTTTTAAAGCGCTCGATGGCTTCCTCGCGTTTGCGCGTCTGGCCGGTCAGTTTGCTGTAGGCAATAGCGCGCGAATTCAGTTCATCTTCAATCAGAGCGATCATGCGGGTGAATTGCGAGAACACCAGAATGCGCCGGCCTTCTTCCAGTTGTTCCGGCAAAATCTCCATCAGTAGGTCGAGCTTGGCCGACTGCTTGACTTTTTGCGCGCTCTCCAGCGGCAGCGTGCGCGGGTCGCAGCAGGTCTGGCGCAGCTTCAGCAGGGCGTCGAGAATGGTGATATGGCTGCGTGACAGGCCGCGCAGAGCGATCGCGTCGCGGACTTTTTTCTCCATGGTCAGGCGGATGCTTTCATACAGCGCCGCCTGTTTTTCGCCCAATGGCACGGAGCGGATGATTTCGGTCTTGGGCGGCAGTTCGGTCACGACATCGTGCTTGGTGCGGCGCAGCATGAACGGCGAGATGCGCTGCGTCAGCCGGGCGCGTTGCTGGCCGTCGCCATGCACTTCGATCGGCGTGCGGTACAGTTTTTTAAAGATGACGTTGCTGCCCAGAAAGCCCGGCATCAGGAAATCGAATTGCGCCCAGAGTTCGCCCAGATGGTTTTCCATCGGCGTGCCGGTCAGGCACAGGCGGTGTTGCGCCTTGATTTCGCGGACAATCCGTGCGGCCTTGGCCGAGGGATTTTTGACGACCTGGGCCTCGTCCAGGATCAGGTAGTAATAGTCTTTCTCGAGCAGCGTCTGTTCATCGCGGGGCAGCAGCGGATACGTGGTCAGGATCAGGTCGTAATTGCCGATCTCGTCGAAATATTGCTTGCGGTCGGAGCCCTGCAGGATCAACACTTTCAGGTCGGGTGCGAAGCGCTCGGCTTCGCGCCGCCAGTTGCCCATCAGGCTGGTCGGCGCGATGATCAGGCAGGGAGCGGTCATGCGGCCGCTCTGTTTTTCCAGCAGCAGATGGGCGAGCGCCTGCACGGTCTTGCCGAGCCCCATGTCATCGGCCAGAATGCCGCCAAACCGGTATTCACGCAGGAATTGCAGCCAGTTAAGCCCGTGCCGCTGGTAATTGCGCAATTCCGCCTTCAGCCCTGCGGGCGGGGCGATATCCTCAATGCCGGTAAAGTGCTTCAGCTTCTGGCCCAGTTCACGCAGCGCTTCGCCGCCGGACAGCCTGAACAAGCCATAGTTGTGCATTTCCATATCGACGAGGCTGCCGGCATTGAAGCGCGACAGCCGGAGCGCGCCGTCGTTGGCCAGCGCGCTGTTGCTGTTGAACAGTTCGATCAGAATAGCCAGGAACGGCTTGATTTTCTCGGACGGCAAGGTCAGGTAGCGGTGATCGCCGATATGCAGGTTGAGCCGTTCGGGCAGGTCTTCCAGATCGTAATATTCCAGAACCGGCATGATCAGCGGCAGCAAAGGCAACGACTGGCCGTCTATGTCGACGTTAAAGCGCATTTCGAACCAGTCATAGGGGCTTTCGCTGATCTCGACATCCCAGGTTTCAGCGGCCTGGAAATTAAGCCGGAAGCTCTCGTCCGTGTCGATGAGCCA
>CAYPJI010000247.1:0-3528 GCA_964411045.1 uncultured Methylobacter sp.
TGTCGGTTACCGACAACGGCCGCGGCATGCCGGTCGATATCCATCCCGAGCAGGGCATGCCCGGCGTCGAGGTGATCCTGACCCAGTTGCATGCGGGCGGTAAATTCTCCAATAAAAACTATCAGTTTTCCGGCGGCCTGCATGGCGTCGGCGTCTCGGTCGTCAACGCCCTGTCAGAGAAATTGGAAATAGAGGTCAAGCGCAACGGCAAAATCTATCGCATGGAGTTCGCCAATGGCGACAAGCAGACCGAACTGACCGAAACCGGAACGGTCGGCCGCAACAATACCGGTACTTCGGTGAAGTTCTGGCCCAATGAAAAGTATTTCGACTCCAGCAAGGTTTCCGTCACTCGGCTGAAACAGGTGCTGCGCGCGAAAGCGGTGCTGTGCCCGGGACTGAAAATAACGCTGAAGGTCGAGCAGCCGGAGGAAGAGATTGTCTGGTGCTACCAGAACGGTTTGCAGGAATATCTGCTGGACCGTGTCGGCGATATCGAGTTTTATCCGCAACAGCCGTTCATGGGCAATATGGCCGCGAGCCATGAAGCCGTCGAATGGGGCGTCGTCTGGGCAATCGAAAATCCTGGCGAAATGCTGGCCGAAAGCTACGTCAATCTGGTGCCGACGGCGCAGGGCGGCACGCATGTCAACGGTCTGCGCGCCGGCCTGACGGAAGCGATGCGCGAGTTTTGCGACTTCAGAAACATCCTGCCGCGCGGCGTCAAGGTGGCGCCCGAGGATGTCTGGGAAAACTGCCATTTCGTGCTTTCGGTCAAGCTTGAAGACCCGCAGTTTTCAGGCCAGACCAAGGAACGGCTCAGTTCCCGCGAATGCGTGGCTTTCGTGTCCGGCGTAGCCAAAGACAGCTTCAGCCTGTGGCTGAACCAGCATCCGGCTGAAGGCGAGAAAATTGCCGAAATCATTATTTCCAGCGCCCAGAAAAGGCTGCGCTCCAATAAAAAAATAGTCCGCAAGAAAATAACGGCAGGTCCTGCCTTGCCCGGCAAACTGGCCGACTGTTCGGCGCAGGACATCGCCAGAACCGAATTGTTTCTGGTCGAGGGCGATTCGGCCGGCGGTTCGGCCAAACAGGCCCGCGAGCGCGACTTTCAGGCGATCATGCCGCTGCGCGGCAAAATCCTCAATACCTGGGAAGTGGAGTCGAATCAGGTCATGGCTTCGCAGGAAGTCCATGATATCGCTGTGGCTTTGGGCATCGAACCCGGTTCCAATGACTTGCAAAACCTGCGCTACGGCAAGGTGTGTATTCTGGCCGATGCCGACTCCGACGGCAACCACATTGCCACCCTGATCTGCGCGTTGTTTTACCAGCATTTTCCGGCGCTGGTAAAGGCCGGTCACGTTTTTGTGGCCATGCCGCCTTTGTACCGCATCGATATCGGCAAGAAGGTGTTCTATGCCCTGGACGAGTCCGAACGGCAGGGCGTAATGGACCGCATCAAGGCTGAAAAACTCAAAGGGGCGATCAATGTCCAGCGCTTTAAAGGTCTGGGCGAAATGAATCCTAGCCAGTTGCGCGAAACGACCATGAACCCCGATACGCGCCGGCTCGTGCAGCTGACGGTTCAGGAGGAAGACGATACCAATGCCCAGTTGGATTTATTGCTGGCGAAAAAACGTGCGCAGGACAGAAAGGCATGGCTGGAGGCCAAAGGCAATCTGGCGGATATCCAGGTATAGCCGGTTATAAGGCCTGTGAATGGAAGACAGCCATTTTCTCGATCTGCATATCGCGGAACGTATAGGGAATGCCGCCGGTTCCATAGCCGGACTCGCGCAGGCCCGCAAACGGCATCCAGTCCACACGGAAAGCCGTGTGATCGTTGATCAGTACGGTCGATGCCGCCAGATGCTTGTAAGCATACAAGGCGGTATCGATGTTTTGCGTGACCACAGCAGCCTGGAAGGCATAAGGCAGGGCATTGGCCTGTTCGATGGCGTCATCCAGGCTGCTGTATTCGTAAACGCACACGACCGGTCCGAAGACTTCCTGTCGGCTGACTTTGCTATTCGGCGATGCATTTAACAACACCGTCGGCTGATACAGCGAGTCTGAAAGCCGCTTGCCTCCCGCGATCAGTTCGGCGTTTTCAGCGATGGCTTCATTTACCCAGGTTTCAACGCGGTCAACCTCGCTGTGCCTGATCAACGGGCCGCAGTCCGTGTCCGGATTGGCCGGATCGCCGACTATCATCTTGTCAGCCAAGGCCGCCAGTCCGTTGGCTACTTTTCGGGCTATCGATTCATGCGCATAAATGCGCTGCACCGACACGCAAACCTGCCCGGCATGATAAAAGCCGCCTTTAGCCAATAGTGGCAACATCCGTTCAAGATCGGCGTCTTCGGCTACAATGACCGGCGCCACGCCGCCGTGTTCCAGCGCGCAGCGCGTGCCGGGCGGCAGTTTTGAGCGCAGCGTCCAGCCGACGCGGGCGCTGCCGATAAAACTTAAAAAGGCGACGCGCGGATCGGTCGCCAATTGTTCGGCGACTTTGATGTCATTTTCTACAACGGACTGACACCAGGGATCGGGCAGGCCGGCCTCGCGCAAGATATCCACCAGCGCAAAAGCCGACAGAGGCGTATCGCGCGCTGGCTTGATAACGACAGGGCAGCCTGCGGCGATGGCGGGCCCTACCTGATGGACGATCAAATTGATCGGATGATTGAATGCGCTGATCGCCACTACAGGGCCGATAGGTTCCCTGTGCGTAAAGGCCAGCCGGTGCATGGAGGCGGGGTTCAATTGCATTGGAATTTCCGTGCCGCGCTCTGTGCGGATGCAATCGATACAAATCCTGAAGCTGTCGAGCGCTCTCGCCAGCTCAATTTGAGTATCCTTATAAGGCTTGCCGCCTTCAGCTACGGCCGTGGCCACGAATTGCTCAGTACGTTCCTGCATGAGCGCGATCGCACGCTCCAGGATGGCGATGCGTTCATGGGCCGGCAGCCGGTTTTTGCGGTCGCGGAACAGCTTATGCATGTTTTTCAATGCCTGTTCGGCTCCTGTCTCATCAATGGCTTCAATGGAGCCTACACGTCTGCCGTCATAAGGCGAGAATACTTCGATGATACCGGCAGGTTCAGCGCCAGGTACTTTGATGGGATAGTGCATAAGCAAATTCTTTTGAATCAATGAATTACTATTTTTTCCTGCCAGCGGGTCAAAATCAATAAGTGAGGCTGCTTATGGCTGGAAATATTTAGCTGGTTGATTTTAATGAACTGGCGTCCAGCTGGAAAATGATTAAAATGTCGGCTTTTTTCCAGTCTGGCTGGAGTCAGCAATAACAGTACGAGAAGCACAAATTATGAGCAGTGACCAAGCAATCAATAGCGCCACCTCCACCGATATTTTTTCCTCGGCTTTTATGATCCCCAATGTAGGAGCACCTTTTATCATCGGCCTGGCGGTCGGCTATTTCGCCAAAAAAATGATGAAGGTGGCGTTGTTCATGGGCGGTGCGGCGGTCGTGCTGTTGTTCGTATCCGAATACTACGGCAT
>CAYPJI010000248.1:0-3512 GCA_964411045.1 uncultured Methylobacter sp.
GCTTCCTGAACGACGATGCCGAAACGATTCAAAACTCGCTGTCTGTCATTGCTTCCGAACCCGGTTTTACCGGCCCACCACCCAAAAGGCGGTTGCGCGGTGATACCGTCTTGCCAGCCGGGCTATTTTGGTCGTGGCGCATGTTGCACCCAGATTGGCGCGGTAGCGATGGTTGGCCAGTGCCCTCTGGGTTGTTGTCAGACAGCGAGCAAAAGCGCAAAGTCATTGTGCTGTTTGCTGGCGGCAACCATGCCAGCTGGGATGACTTGGCCGCGGAGCCTTCGGGTAACCCGCACAATATGGAACAATGGGCGGAAGACGACAACAACAGATCGGCGTTTCTGCTGGACTATAAGGTTGAGCAGTGCGCGAATAACGGTAAAGATTGTGTGACGCCAACCAACCCCATGCGCGAACATATTCAGGCACTTTTTTTGCCTGAAAAAAAGAAACAGCAGGCTGATGATTGGCAGCGGCCGACAACGTCGGTCGCGATGGCCGACCCATTCTCTAATGTGACAACGCCCAATTTTTCGGCTTGGCCTAGTATGGCCGATTACACGAAAGCCATTTGCAGTGCCATCAAACGCGCCAGCGACACGCCCATTAGCATTTACGTGGTTGACGCCAACGCCAAGGCTAACGGCACCAGTTCAAGCGCTGCCGCAAGTGAACTGATTCATTGTGCTAGCGAGGGCAAGGTTTACGCCGCTAGCGACGTCGATATGGCGAAACTGCGCGACCGCATTTTGCAAGATGTCTCGACAACTTCGCGGCTGCGTCTTATTCGCTAATATAAAAACGGCAAGCATTTTTTCTGCTTGCCATTTGCTTCAGCTTAAGCGTTACGATTTTGCGGCGCTGAACCCGCCGTCTACCAGCAAGTTGGCACCCGTCACAAAACTGGCTTCATCGCTAAGCAAAAAAACCACCGCATTTGCCACTTCTTCCGACCGCCCAAGACGGCCGATTGGGTGAAGGCTGACCAGCCCGTCGAGCACATCTTTTGGCAGCGTCGACAGCAGCGGGGTATCAATATAGCCAGGCGAAACCGCGTTAACACGAACCCCTTTGGGTGCTGATTCGAAGGCCAGCGTGCGGGTCAGGTTGATGACGCCACCTTTGGCAGACGTGTAGGCCGACTGCATGCTTTGACCCAAGCCACCAAGAATGGACGCGCAGTTGACGATGCTGCCATGGCCCTGGGCATACATGTGATTCAGTGCAGCGCGCGCCGTGCGGAAAACACCCATGAGGTTGATGTCGATGACGCGCATAAAGTCTGCATCGGTATAACTTTCGGCCGGGCTGCCCCCGCCAATGCCAGCATTGCAAAACACGCCGTCAACGCTACCCCACTTGGCTTTGGTGGTGGTAAAGAGCGCGTCGACTGCGGCGGTATCAGTAACGTCGGCCGCCATAAACAGGCAACGCCCGTTGTATTGTTCAGCCAAGGCCTTTGCGCAAGCTTCGTTTTCTGCAGAAGGCAGGTCGGCCATGACGACCGACGCGCCTTCTTGCAAACAACGTTCTACAGTGGCCAGCCCAATACCACTGGCCCCACCGGTAATGATTATGCTCTTGTCTTTCAAACGCATCGTCAGCTTCCCTTTTAGTTATATCGAAACTTAAGTGTATTGAAGACTATAGCGTACTTGAATGACAGTCATCTGGCAGGGCAGGGCGGTGATTAGTCGAGGAGCTCTTGGGGCACGTTACCGCCGTTGGCAGCAATGCGTGCCAGTACGGTTTTGTGCAACCACATATTCATTTGTGCTGAATCGGCCATTAGGTTGGCAGGGCAGCCTAGTTCTGTGGCCAGCTCTTTACGAGCGGCAAAGCTGCTATCAAGGTCCAGGAGCTTTAGCAGATCGACAATCGAGGTGCGCCAGTTTAGTTTTTGGGTGTTTTGGGCGGCACGTTGCTCGAGCTGGGCAACCACGTCCACAACTTCTACTGGTGCGGTTTGTGCTGCAGCGGCAGGCGCTGCACTTGTTGTCGTGTCGGCAGCCGGCGCTGAAGCCGCTTCTGCGTCGCCAATGCCAAGCTTCGAAAGAATTTTGCTGAAAAAGCCCATGATGTTCTCCTGAGTAGGTCGGAATTCGCGCCGCTGCCAAAGTGCAGGAACACGTTGTGTCAAGCCGATTGTAGCGGTTGCAGATACTAAGTCTTTTACCAGGTGTATCGTTTGCGTGTTTTGAACTGTGCATTGAACCTTGCGATAAAATAACTTGGGTGCTTACAGAAGGTTGGAAATAATGTCCATCAAAAGGTCAAGCCGTTACGGCTTAGTGCTGTGTTTTGCTGTGCTGCTTTCGGGTTGCTCGTCGACCAGTCCAATGCTGTCGAACCTTGGTTTCTGGGGGTCGGGTTCTGCGGCCGAGAGCAACGAATGCGCACCAAACCCTCGCAGCTGTATCTACAAGGGCCGCTACGAATCCGGGGAAAGCGCCTACGCCGTGCTCGAGGCCGAGCGCTTGAACAAAATCGCGCTCGAAAAACTGCGTCGCAACGCGATCAGGTAAATGTTTGAAGTCTCCGTGCTTTCGAGTCTGGCGTCCTTGGCTTAAGAGCGGCTGAACTCGCGAGCTTCTTGCAAAAATGCCTCAAGAAGATCCTGTGCAGGCAAGGTTAGCGGCGAGTCAGCCCGCAATACCGCGTAAATTGTGGTAACAGGCAAAGGGTCCTCGATTGGTAAGGCTACCAGCCCTGCTCTATGCCCGTGGCGCTCCAGAAAGCTGCTTGGCATAACGCCGACTACGTCGAGATTGGGCATGAGTCCCAATAACGTGGAAAAAGATTCGCACTCTAGATCTGCTTTCGGTGGTCTTAACCCCATGGCCTCAAAGCTTAGATGAGCCGGGTCGCCTGGCCCCTGGGATGGGCCAGTCAAAAGCCAACGGGTATCGACTAGGTCGGCCAGACGTCTGGCGCGTGCCAACGGGTGACTGTAACGCGCAGCGATTACCTCTTGGCTGTGAAATATGGGCTGCTTCAACAGATCACTTCCTATTCCCGATGCGGGCAAGGGGCCCAGCACGAAGTCAAGTTCACCGCTACGCAGCTGACGCAAGGCGTTCGGATATAGCGCATCTCGCATACAAAGCCGCACGTTTGGCCATCTGGTGCCAAAGCGCGCTACTGCGCCTGAAGTGAACAAAATTGCGACGGCCGGGGACATGCCTAGCGTCACTTGGCCACTGGTGTTTCCGGTGTGCCATGCGATGTCTTCACGGGCACGAGCAATCTCGCGCAACACGGTCGCCGCCCGCGCGGCCAATAGTTCTCCTGCCGATGTCAGACGAACGCCTTTGGCGCTGCGCAATACTAAAGATATACCGAACTCCTCTTCAAGTTGCCGCAATGATTTGCTCAAGGCCGGCTGAGTGACATTCAGAGTTTCTGCCGCGCTACGTAGGCTGTCAGTTTGGCTGCGCCTCAGGCACAAATGGATGGCGTCGTCAAAGGCGTCTTCGATGGTGCCTACATGTATCAAGGTTTTCTTCAAGGCA
>CAYPJI010000249.1:0-3499 GCA_964411045.1 uncultured Methylobacter sp.
GCATCCAGGCCGTGGTCGGCCTGACGGTCGGCACCCAGGCCGGCGACACGATCACGATCACGACTACGGGCGCGGGCGGCAGTGTCACCATGCATACCGTCACGGCCGCAGACGTGGCGGCCGGCAGTGCGGCCGTGACGCTGGCTGACTCTAGCGCTTATGCCGACGGCAGCTACAGCGCGACGGCCGTGATCAGCGATGCGCTCGGCAACAGCTCTGCACCGTCCAATACCGTTAGCTTCATTGTGGATGCGGTAAACGAAGCGCCTGAGGTTTTTGTAGATTACTCGACCTTGCTTGGTCTGGTGGGCTTGCAAGTGCTTAACCTGATCGATCTGAGTAAGCAGGACCTGAGAGCAATAGATCGTAACGGCAATCTGCAAAGCGTCCAAGTTGAGTTTGGAGCGTTATTGACTGTAGGCGCAATAACGCTTACTGCATCACAAGCGCTTGCTGCCGAGCTTGGCCTGCAGTTCGATATTGTAAATTCTTCTGTAGGGTCATTATTGGGGCTGGGACCGCACTCGACACTGACAATTACGGCCATTGATGGTGGCACTATCGACAACCTGACGATCAACGAGTTTCTGGCGAGCGTGCGCCTTGATGCGGGGGGAAGTCTGCTTGGCGATCTGCTGAATGCGTCTGTGTTGGCTGATCTTGCCATTACTGCGACTGATAGTAATGGTCTTACTGATAGCAAAACCATGGGGACTCTACTCGATGCCAGCCTTCTCCATAGTTTGGCCGGCGACTCGGGTGTTATAGAGGGCACGGCAGGTGATGACACGCTCATGGGCACGGCATTCAGTGACCGCCTGTACGGTTATGACGGTAACGATACCCTGTCCGGCGGCGACGGCAATGACCTGCTCCGCGGCGGCAGCGGTACTAATACCCTGAACGGTGATGGCGGCAACGATATTCTGATAAGTACTGGCATTAATGATACTCTCAACGGCGGCACTGGCGATGATTTCATCGCTATCTCCAATAACCTCTTCGCCTCCATCGATGGCGGCGATGGTTTCGATATCCTGCAGATGGACGGTGGCTTCACGCTCGACTCGACCAGCGTTGCCACCGTCAGTAATATCGAGCTGATCGATATGGGCATGGGCGATGCCGGCAGTACGCTGACATTAACTGCCGATGCGGTGGATACTCTGACCGATGCGGACAATCAGCTGTATATCACCGGCGAAAGCAACGATACGCTGAATGTCGCCGGAGCCGTTGATACAGGGGCACAAACTACTCTTGACAGTGTTGTCTTCGATGTTTATAGCTTCGGTGTCAATCAGTTGCTTGTTGACCAGGATGTGCAGGTGATCGCTTGATCGTGACAAACACCGAAATCATCGCGATTGCGAACGGGCCGCTCGATGGGGCGGCCCATATCATCAGTCATACGTCTACCATGACCAGGAGCAAGGTGCATTATTGCCTGGCTCTTGGCGCTTGTCTGATGATGCTGGCGCCATCACAACCGGCTTGCGCGATTACCCTGGTGGACGCTGTGCACCAGGGGTTGGCCATCCATCCTGATGTCAAGTCGGCTATGGCCAAGGTAGAACAAGCCACGACCGAAGTCGATATCGCCGAGGCTGGTTATTATCCCAAACTGGAAGCGTCAATCGGCCCCACGCAAAGTATAAGGAGCAATCTGAGCTATAATTACAACCTCACCGCCACGCAAATGCTGTATGACTGGGGGCGGGTGGAAAGCCAGGTCGATAGCGCTTCGGCGAATATGCGCCAAGAGACAGAGTCTCTGCTTATAATGCGCGAGGACGCTGCTCTGGATATCAGCGAGAGCTATCTTGATGTGCTTGCGTATGAGCAACGGATCGAGACCGTGAACGGCCATATTGAACGCTTGGAGGAACTGAACAAATTGAGCCAAAAAAGGGGCGAGGCAGGCTATGAGGATCGAAGCGAGCAGGGCCGGGTCGGCCTGGAACTGGCTCGAGCCCGCGAGCAGCTTGCGATCGAACAAGGCAATTTACAAAATGCCAGGCAGCAATACCAGGAATTGATCGGGGAGCCGGCAGAGGCTCTGGATGAACCGGCTCTCGAATCGTTTTCCCAACGGCTGGCGGATAAGGATACGCTGGAGAGAGCCATTATGGACTCGCCGATCTATCGCCAGGCAAAGGAAAAGCAGGCTATCGAAGAAGCCAAGGTGCATGAAGCCGATGCAAGGCTGCTTCCGGAGCTGGATCTGGAAGGCACGGTGACGCGCCGGCCGATCGGTGGTGAGATGACCGATGACCAGATTGTCTCCTTGCGTATAAAAATAGACCCCTTCCAGGGCATGTCCAATTTTAAGCGTACTGATGCCGCCCGCCAGCGTCTTGAGGCCGCCAAGTGGGATTCGGGCGCTAGACAGCGCGATATCCGCCGCAAGATTCTGGCATTGTTTGAGAACGAATTTGCCTTGAAAGATCGTGAAAAATCGCTTGACGAGCAGATAAAAAACGGCGTAGATGTCAGCTCAGTCTATCAGGAGCAGTTTGTCGTCGGTTTGCGCAACATGACCGAACTACTGAACATTCATCAGGAGCGCTTCGATGCGGAGCGCCAATTAATCAATCTGCAATACGAGCGCAAACGAGTGCAATACCGTACAGCAGCCCAACTGGGCCAGTTGGTGCCATTGCTGGAAGGGCGCTTGTCTGAAACAGTCACGCCATGAAAGATAACCAACAACTTACCGACAACACAATCCTGGACAGTTATCAAGCGTCACGGACGGAGGATCCGTTGCGCGAAGGGCTGGTTTTGCTATGTCGCCACTTCGGCTATACAGTCAGCATCGCCGAGCTGAGTGAAGGGCTGGCTTTGGAGCAGGGGCGTTTATCGCTCAGGCTGGTTCCTCGCGCCTTGCGCCGAGTGGGAATCACTGCCCGTGTCGTGAATTATCCGCTTCAGGAGATTAGCACACGGATGCTGCCAGCATTGCTACTGTTGCGGGATGGTCGCACCCTGCTGTTGGTTGAGCATCAGTTAGGGCAAGCGCTTCTGCTTGATCCTGAGAGTGGCGGCGGCGAGCTGACCATGAGTCTGGACGAATTGGATAGCCTGTACAGTGGCACTGCACTGTTCGCCCGGCCTCGTTATCGTCCTGATGAGCGTGCGGGTAATTTTGCCCGGGAAGAGCAGGAACACTGGCTAAAAGGTCCCATCAGAGCGAGTTGGCGTGATTATGGTGCTGCCGGTCTCGCCGCCCTGATGGGCAATTTGCTAGCCATTTCCTCGGCGCTGTTCGGCATGCAGGTCTATGACCGGGTAGTACCGAATGACGCTTTCGATTCGCTATGGATACTCGCCAGTGGCGTATCTATAGCTATAGCTCTGGAGTTCGTGCTACGGAGTCTACGGGCTCATATGCTGGATGTTACCGGTAAACGCCTGGATTTGTTGTTGTCTTCCCGACTGTTCGAACAAGTTCTCCAGATACGGCTGCAGTCCAAGCCAGCTTCGATGGGTGCTTTCA
>CAYPJI010000250.1:0-3445 GCA_964411045.1 uncultured Methylobacter sp.
CGCGGTAAATAATCTGGCCGGCGTGCCCTCGGTGGTTTATGGCGTATTCGGTTTGGGCTTTTTTGTCTATATCGTGGGCGGCAACATCGATCGGCTGTTTTATCCTGAATCGGCGCCTGCGCCGGTTTTCGGCACGCCGGGACTGCTGTGGGCTTCAATTACGCTGGCCCTGCTGACGTTGCCGGTGGTCATCGTTTCTACCGAGGAAGGATTGGCGCGTATCCCCAAGTCGATACGCGAAGGCAGCCTGGCGTTGGGCGCTACCAAATTGGAAACGTTGTGGCGCACGGTGCTGCCGATGGCGAGCCCGGCCATGATGACCGGCCTGATTCTGGCGGTCGCGCGGGCGGCCGGCGAAGTGGCGCCGCTGATGCTGGTCGGAGTCGTCAAGCTGGCGCCGTCATTGCCGTTGGACGGCAATTTCCCGTTTTTGCATTTGGACAGAAAATTTATGCATTTGGGGTTTCATATTTACGACGTCGGTTTTCAAAGCCCGAACGTAGAAGCGGCAAGACCTTTGGTTTATGCTACATCATTGCTGCTGGTCATAGTCATCGTCGGGCTTAATTTGGCGGCGGTTAAAATCAGAAATCACCTGCGCGAAAAATATCGAGCATTGGAAGGTTAACAAAGAATGGCAACAGAAAACGTACGAACTCACGCAATCGATATGGACTCTATTTTAAGAGCTCAGACAAAACCGCGGGGTCCGCAGGAAACCTGCATCAAAATAGAGGACTTGAAGCTGTTCTATGGCGAAAAGCAGGCCCTGCACGGCATCAATATGGAAATGCCCAAGAAAAAGGTCACAGCCTATATCGGCCCCAGCGGCTGCGGCAAATCAACGCTGCTGCGCTGCATCAACCGCATGAACGATCTGGTCGACAATGTCCGAATCGAAGGCAAAATCCTGCTCGATAATGAAGACATCTATAATAAATCGGTAAATGTGGCCGCTTTGCGCAGACGCGTGGGCATGGTGTTTCAAAAGCCCAACCCTTTTCCCAAGTCCATCTTTGAAAATGTCGCGTATGGGCTCAGAATTCAGGGCATCAACGACAAGCGCACCCTGGATGAAACGGTCGAGAACGCCTTGCGCGGTGCGGCCATCTGGGATGAGGTAAAAGACCGCCTGAATGACAATGCCCTGGGATTGTCGGGCGGGCAGCAGCAACGGTTAGTCATTGCCAGAGCCATCGCCATCGAGCCGGAAGTGTTGTTGCTGGATGAGCCCGCATCGGCGCTGGACCCTATTTCAACCTTGAAAATTGAAGAGTTGATCAATGAGCTGAAGGAGACATACACCATTGTCATCGTGACGCACAACATGCAGCAGGCGGCGCGCGTTTCGGACTATACGGCCTTCATGTACATGGGCGAATTGATCGAGATGGGGCATACCAGCGAGTTGTTTACCAATCCCAAAAAGAAACAGACAGAAGATTACATTACCGGACGGTATGGTTAAACTGGGAGAAAACAATGGATAAGAGCAAAATTGGGCAGCATATTTCGGGACAGTTCAACAAGGAACTGGAAGATATCCGCAATAATGTCTTGACGATGGGCGGGCTGGTTGAGCAGCAGATAGAGCAGGCCGTAGAAGCCTTCATGACCGGCGATATAGAAATGGCCGAGCTGGTTATCAAGCAGGATAACCAGGTTGACGCGCTGGAAATGCTCATCGATCAGGAATGCATGCAGATCCTGGCGCTGAGGCAGCCGGCCGCATTCGATCTGCGGTTGCTGATCACCGTCATTAAAACCATTAACGAGCTTGAAAGAGTCGGCGACATGGCCGAGCGCATTGCTGAAATGGCGATGCGTTTATCGGATACCGATACCAGCAAGCATGATCAGTATTATGAACTGCAGCATATGGCCGATCTGGTCCGGGACATGCTGCATGGCGCCCTGGACGCATTCGCCAGGATGAGCATAGAGGAGGTGGCGGCCATTACCGGGCGTGATGAATATGTCGACCGTGAATACGGCAGCATCATCCGGCAACTGATCACGCGCATGATGGAGGATCCGAGAAATATCACGCGCACGCTGGATGTGCTGTGGACGGCCAGAGCGCTCGAGCGGATCGGCGACCATTCGGTCAACATCTGCGAGAACATTATCTACATGGTCAAAGGCGAGGATGTGCGCCATATGACCCAGGCCGAGCTTGAGAAAAAGATCAAGGGCTAGATGCTGACAAGGCGGGCATCTCAAGATATCCCGCCTTGTCAGAAAAAACCGGTTAATGTACCGGTTTAGCGTTACTCTTCCAGACCGATAAAATCCCAGATTTTATTTAGTAAGGTAGCGCTCTTGTGTTCAGGCACAGGCGGGCCTTCCGGGAAGTTCAATTCGTAAATTCCGGCCGTATCCGCGGCAAGATCCGGCATCTGAAGCTCTGTATAGGCTTCCTGTAAAATTTGCAGCGCATAGGGAACGGCAGGGGTGCGCTGATATTTCTCGACGACATGGTTCGCTCTGTTGACGGCGGCAATGTATGCCTTGCGTTTCATGTAAAAGCGCGCAACATGGACTTCATGCATGGCCAGGTTGTTGTTAAGCGCAATCATGCGCTGTTTGGCATCCGGCACGTATTTGCTTTCCGGAAATCTGCGCAGCAGTTCGGCGAAATTATCATAAGCCTCGCGCGCACTGCTGGTATCGCGCTGAGAGGTGTCGGTCGGCAGGTAGCGATCAATAAAACCAATGCCGCGATTGTAATTGACCAATCCTTTTAAATAATAGGCATAATCAACGGCGAGGCTTCTCGGGTTGATTTTGATAAAGCGGTCGGCAGCGGCGATTGCGGCTTCAGGGTCATCATTTTTGAAATAAGCATAAGCCACATCCAATTGAGTTTGCGCCGCTTCTTCACCGAACGGATAACGCGCCTCCAGCGCCTCATAGAGTTTAATCGCCCTTTCGTAATTGCCCGAATCCGAGGCCGCTTTAGCTTCTTTGCGAAATTTATCGGCATTCCAGTCCGCGTATTCGTCTGTTGTATCGGAGGTGTCGCCGGTCGTGAGCTCTTTAAGCGTTTCGCAACCCCCAATCGACAGGCTTAAACAGCAGATGAATAAAAATTTTATTAAAATTAATCGCATAGTGCTAACGACACGTTGTAATATTAGAGGTTTTCTCGCAGGATATAGCCGCGGCGCTTGAAATGGCCATATAGCCGGCGAGTATAACTTAACATCGAGTTAATCAGAAGAATTTGTTATGACGAGATTAACGGCAGAAGTGCCTTTAGAATTGGCCGGTATGCGTTTGGATCAGGCGCTTGCGGAGCTGTTTGGCGATTATTCGCGCAGCAAGTTGCAAACCTGGATCAAGTCAGGTCGCGTGCTAGTCAACGGCTCAATGCTCAAGCCGAAAGACAAGCTGGAAGGCGGCGAGGAAATCACGCTGGATGCCGAGCCGGAGGTGGTGATTA
>CAYPJI010000251.1:0-3428 GCA_964411045.1 uncultured Methylobacter sp.
TGGCAGGCCAGCAGATTAATGAAGTATTGGTAGAAGCGGGCGCCGTTCTGAATGGGGCTTTGCTGGCTGAAAACCTGGTCGACGAATGGATCGTTTATATGGCGCCCTGTGTTCTGGGCGATCAAGGCCGCGGATTATTTACCGTGCCGGGTATGCAGCAGATGAGCGATAAGAAGAATTTTCATCTGCGCGATGTCAGGCAGGTCGGTCCGGATTTAAAATTAACATTTATATCGCAGTAATCAGGGGTATTCCATGTTTACAGGCATCATACTAGCCATCGGAAAAATAGCGGCCATCGAGCATCGGGCCGGTGATTGCCGATTTAAGATCAACACTGGCAAGTTGCCGCTTGATGGCGTCGCGCTAGGCGACAGCATCGCCGTTAACGGGGTGTGCTTGACGGCCATTGAATTGGGCAAGGATTATTTTTGTGCGGATGTGTCTAACGAAACGCTGTCCAGAACATTATTGGGCGAAGCCGCGGTCGG
Source organism: uncultured Methylobacter sp. (assembly GCA_964411045.1). Taxonomy (GTDB): domain Bacteria; phylum Pseudomonadota; class Gammaproteobacteria; order Methylococcales; family Methylomonadaceae; genus Methylobacter. The sequence goes on from CAYPJI010000251.1 coordinate 492, forward strand.
CGCATCGCTCAATCTGGAACTGGCCTTGACGCCTTCAACCCGCATGGGCGGGCACATCGTCAGCGGGCACGTCGACGGCATTGGCAGAGTCATGGAAAAAAAGCCGGACGGACGCTCTTTCCGGTTCAAGTTCAAGGCGCCTGATAATCTGGCCAAATATATCGCCGAGAAGGGGTCCATTTGCATCAACGGCATCAGCCTGACAGTCAATGATGTGGATGGCGCCATGTTCGGCGTCAATATCGTGCCGCACACGCTGAAGGAAACGACGCTGGGTGAGGCTGTGCCGGGAGCCCGAGTCAATCTGGAAGTCGATTTGCTGGCGCGCTATATGGAGCGCTTGATGCTGGGCGATTCGGCGGCAGCTGCACAGGGCGGCGTGACAGAAGCATTATTGCAGCAGGCGGGCTTTTTGGGCTAGAGGCATTCGTGAATACGATTGAAGAAATTATAGAAGATCTGCGTTTGGGCAAAATGGTCATCATTATGGATGATGAGGACCGTGAGAATGAGGGCGATTTGCTCATGGGGGCGGCGTTTACGCGCCCTGAAGATATCAACTTTATGGCCCGTTATGGCCGCGGGCTGATTTGCTTGACCTTGACCAGCGAGCGCTGCCAGCAGCTGCGCCTGCCGCTGATGGTCAATGAAAATAAAACTTCGCATTCGACCAATTTTACGGTGTCTATCGAGGCGGCAACAGGCGTGACCACAGGCATTTCCGCAGCCGATCGGGCGCGTACCGTACAATGCGCGGTCGCTGTCGATGCAAAAGCCGAAGACCTGGTGCAGCCCGGCCATATTTTCCCATTAATGGCCAAGCCCGGCGGCGTGTTGAACCGGGCAGGGCATACCGAGGCGGGCTGTGATCTGGCGCGCTTGGCCGGCGTGGAGCCGGCGGCCGTTATCGTCGAAATCCTCAATGAGGACGGCTCGATGGCCAGACGGCCGGATCTGGAGATTTTTGCGAAACAGCATAATCTCAAGATCGGCACTATTGCCGACCTGATCCATTATCGCATCCAGCATGAAAACACCCTGGAGCGCATCAGTGAGTGTGCTTTTCCCACAGAGTTCGGAGATTTCAGGCTTTACGCTTATCAGGATCGCAATGACAACAATGTGCATCTGGCGTTGGTGATGGGGCAGGTTTCGGGTGAGGAGCCCGTTCTAGTCAGGGTTCATGCGCGCAATTTGCTCGATGACTTGTTTGCGTCCAAGCGTAGCGGCGGCAGCGTTTCAATCCGCGAAGCCATGCAAAAAATAGCCGAGGAAGGGCGCGGCGTGCTGGTGGTCGTCAGACAGAGCGAAGACAATAAATCCCTGGTGGAACTGATCCACCGTTATCAACTGGAAGATCACGGCATTGCCAATGCCGGACAGGCTACGGATGCCGTGGATTGGCGCACGACAGGCACAGGTTCGCGAATACTGGCGGATCTGGGCGTGCGCAAATTGAAAGTGTTAGGGACGCAAAAAAGATATGTCGGGCTGTCCGGATTTGATCTGGAAGTGGCCGAGCATGTCGGTATCGACGCCTGCGAAGGCGTCGTTTCAGAAAACAATGTTAATAATTTAGATTGAGAAACAAAATGTCGGCAATAAAGACTTATGAAGGCAATTTATCCGCCCAGGGCGGCAAATTTTGTATCGTGGCGTCCCGTTTTAACAGTTTTATCGTTGAGCAGTTAGAAGCCGGCGCTCTTGATGCGCTGGTGCGCCACGGTGCGGCTAAGGCCGATATTGATCTGGTGAAGGCGCCCGGCGCATTTGAATTGCCCATGGTGGTGCAGCGTGTGGCGGCAGCCAAGAAATATGATGCGATTATTGCCATAGGCGCGGTAATTCGCGGCGGTACGCCGCATTTTGAATATGTGGCCGGCGAGTGCGTCAAGGGTTTGGCCAATGTTTCGCTGCAATACGATGTGCCAGTCAGTTTTGGTGTGCTGACTGTCGACACGATAGAGCAGGCGATAGAGCGTGCAGGTACGAAAGCGGGCAATAAAGGCGCGGAAGCGGCCTTGTCTGCAATCGAAATGGTCAGCCTGTTCAAGAACCTGGAAGTCTGATGAGTCAAGCGCGCACCAACGCCCGCAGAAGCGCTGTTCAGGCATTGTACCAATGGCAGATGGCAGGGCAGAATCTCAGTGAAATCGAGCGTCAGTTCCTGGAGGAAGAACGGCTGAAAAATGCGCAAAAAAGCTATTTCACGGAGCTGTTTCATGGCGTTCCTAAAAATCTGGCTGCCATTGATCAGGCTTTGTCCGAATTTGTCGACCGCCCGGTCGACAAGATTGATCCGGTCGAAAGAGCTATTCTGCGCATCGGCGTTTATGAATTGATGTTTCGGCTGGATATGCCGTACCGGGTCGTCCTGAATGAAGGCATCAATCTGGCCAAGGATTTTGGCGCCGACGGCAGCCATAGATACGTTAACGGCATTCTCGATAAAGTGGCTCAAAAGCAAAGGCCGCTTGAGATTAAAGCCAAATCAGAAGGTAAAAAGCCATAGTGCCCGTTTCGACAATCGCTCCAGGCATCGTTCTGTTTCCTGCATCATGCAATCGTCAGAATTTGCCCTGATTCGGCGGTTTTTCACTAGCCAGCCGGTAAAAAACCCGACTACGCGCTTGGGAGTGGGCGACGACTGCGCATTGCTGACTATCCCTGAAGGTTATGAGTTGGCCATCACGACCGATACAATGGTCGAAAATGTGCATTTCTTTGCCGGAGCCGATCCCGAGCAGCTCGGCCATAAATTGCTGGCTGTTAATTTGAGCGATCTGGCCAGTATGGGTGCGCGGCCTGTTTCCGTGACGCTGGCGTTGACGTTGCCGAAAGCCGATGAGGACTGGCTGGCGGCTTTTGCCAAAGGCTTTTTAGCATTGGCCGAGCGTTATTCGGTGGATCTGATCGGTGGCGATACGACGTCCGGTC
>CAYPJI010000252.1:0-3423 GCA_964411045.1 uncultured Methylobacter sp.
AGAAACTGGTATTCCCGAAGATTGCCTTGCCGCTTATCGTTACCGGCAGCGCTTTGGTCAACAATACTTTACTCTTTGTCGCCATTTTGTCGATTTTCGGTGTGCTGGGACACATACCCGGCATAGAGGTTTTTTGGCTGCCAGTGCTCATGGTAGTCAATATCGCACTGGCGCTCGGATTGGGTCTGGCTTTGGGTGTTCTAAACGTTTTTATGCGCGATATCGGACAAGTCGTGCCTGTCATTATGCAATTTCTGTTCTGGTTCACCCCTATTGTTTATATGGCAAATATTATTCCGGAAGAATATCGAGACTGGCTTGAATTTAACCCCATGATTCCCATCATCACGGGATACCAAAATATACTGCTATATAACCATGCGCCCGATTGGGCCGGCCTAGGCGTAATCGCTCTTATTGCAATGATTCTGCTCGCTTTTGCCCTGTTTTTGTTTCGCAAAGCCAGTTCTGAAATGGTGGATCAACTATGAGCGGTGAGTTGCACGTACAAAATCTGGGGAAATCCTACCGCCAGTGGGGCAGCGAATGGCGGCGAGTGGCTTCGTGGTTTCTGCCATTCATCGCGCCACGCGAAGAGCACTGGGTTCTCAAAGATGTGAGTTTTTCCATTGGCCCCGGCGAAGCTATAGGCGTCGTCGGCCAGAATGGCGCCGGCAAAAGTACTCTGCTCAAACTCATTACCGGCACCACCAGTCCTACGCAGGGTCAAGTGCAATTGCGTGGGCGCGTGGCGGCAATTCTGGAATTGGGCATGGGTTTCAGTTCTGACCTGACGGGACGACAGAACGCCTATCATTCCGCCGGACTCATGGGATACAGCCAGGCTGAAATCGAGCGTGCAATGCCTGAAATCGAGGCTTTTGCCGAAGTAGGCGAGTATTTTGACCAGCCTGTGCGCACTTATTCCAGCGGCATGCAAATGCGCGTGGCGTTCAGCGTGGCAACGGCTTTTAAACCTGATCTGCTCATTGTGGATGAGGCGCTGTCAGTGGGCGATAGTTACTTTCAGCACAAGAGCTTCGATCGTATGCGTCAATTCAGGGACGAAGGCGTTTCCATCATGCTCGTCACCCACAGCATGGGTGATATTCGCACCTTGTGCGATCGCGCTATTTTGCTGGATAAAGGGCGTGTGCTCAAAGACGGCCAACCTGACGAAGTTGTCGATTATTACAACGCACTTATCGCCGAGAAAGAAAACGCCAAACTGAGCGTTGAGCAGCGTCGCGAGAGAAATGGTTGGTTGTTGACTAGAAGCGGCACCGGCGAGGCACGCGTCGAAAAGCTTCAGTTAATGGACGCCGTTTCAGGCGATGAGTTAGCCGTTGCGCAAGTGGGACAAGCTGTGGAACTGCGGCTCGAAGCGTCCATTCATCATGATATCCCTAGCCTCGTACTCGGCTACATGATTCGTGACAAACAAGGACATGTAGTATGGGGCACTAATACTTGGCATACGCGCCAAATGCAAAAGGATGTCAGATTTGGCGAGAAAGTTGTCTTTAGATTGTTTTTTACCTGTACTTTAGGACCGGGCTCTTACTCAGTATCACCTGCTTTGGTTAGTTCTGATACCCATCTAACTAACAACTATGAATGGGTGGACAATCTCCTTGTGTTTGATGTAATCAATGCGCATCAGGATGTTTTTATCGGTAGTAGCTGGCTTGACGCTCAATTTTCTATCTGCCGTCAACAAGAGAAATATGCTCAATGAGTTTTATTTCCTTTGCCCAAAATTTTGAAGATATGGTGCTTTGGCGTACGCTCGAGCACGTGCAATATGGTTTTTATATTGATATAGAAGATCGGCACCCCGTAGTTAATTCTGTCAGCAAAGCCTTTCATGAGGACGGTTGGCGTGGCATTCACATTGAACCTGTTCCGGCGCGTGCAGAGCTTTTGCGAAAAGGCAGATCTGATGAAACGGTATTGCAAGTGGTATTGGCAGATGCCGAAGGTATGCTTGAGCTTGATGTCATACAGGATAAAGGTTTAAGCGCCACTGTCGAGGTATATGCACGACATCACCAGGATGAGCGATGCGCTGAACCTCAACGTGTTCATCTAGCTTATGCAGCCAAAGCGCATTATGAGCTTGCCGAGACATTTTCTGCTCCATCTGATGCATTCGATGATGTGGAGTTGAACGGCCTTGCGAGCTCAGAGTTATGCTGTGAGCCGGTAGCATTGCATCAAGTAAGTAAAAAAATGGTAGCTGCACAGGCTGAAAAACTTACCACTGAACTTCTTAATGCGACTAAAGAACATATTACTCAGCTGCAACCCCATGCTCAAGCTCTACAAAGCGATTCGGATGCGGCTAATTCTAAAATCAATGAGCTCAATCCGTCGCCCTATAAGAGGACAATCGCTGATCGACTCGATCAGGCACAGCAAAGCATTTATGTCAGAAAATTCTGGCGTATCACTTGGTCGCTACGTAGATTAATGCGAACTACACGAATAATGGAATGGGAGTATTCGCATGCCTAAACGTATGATCAAGCCTCTGATGGTATGGGTCATGCGCAAGATCCTCAATAATCAAGGCATAAAAAGCCATGCGCTGAGCATACTTGCTAAATATCCTCGGCTCAAACAGCACCTGCGTTTATTCGCTATTAAATCGGGCCTGATAGTTGGGAATGTGGCATCAACAATTAGTCACTCATCCGGAGCAGTTTATGGCTCACGAAAAGCTGTTAAGGCAGCGTATTCGCTAAGCATGCAAGAACAGCCAATAAATCATCTTTCGCCCCGTGCAGCCCGTATTTACCATCGCCTCAAAAAAGCTGTTGAAACGGGCAGAGAAAGCTAATGCGTATTGTAATTGATATGCAAGGGGCACAGTCCACGGACTCGCGTCATCGAGGCATTGGCCGTTATACACTCTCGCTGGCGCAAGCAATTGCGCGCAATCGTGGCGAGCATGATGTATTTCTCGCTCTCAATGGCTCTTTTCCCGATACGATAGAAGCGTTACGAGTTGCATTCGAAGGATTGGTGCCGCAAGAAAATATCCGTGTTTGGCAGGTACCGGGGACAGTATCTGGCTCGAGCAATGAAAATGACTATCTTCGCCGCAGCGCTGAGTTGATCCGCGAGGCTTTTTTAGCCAGTTTTAAGCCGGATATCGTACTTGTCAGCAGTTTATTTGAAGGATTAAGCGATAATGCTGTCACCAGTATCGGAATGCTGAGCCGCACCATACCAACAGCTGTGATTCTGTACGATTTAATCCCACTGGTTCAGCGTCGTCTTTATCTGGAAAACCCAGTGGTCGAAGCCTGGTACGAGAATAAGCTTGACCATATGCGTCGAGCCGATATGATGCTTGCCATTTCCGAATCCTCCCGGCAAGAAGGAATTCAATATCTCGGTTTCCCGGCTAACGCATGC
>CAYPJI010000253.1:0-3419 GCA_964411045.1 uncultured Methylobacter sp.
AGCCCATGACCTCGACAGTAAAACCCTGATTGGACTCAAGCGCCTCATTGAGGTCATGCAGGACGGCGAGGGCATGCTCTCCATTGTCCTGGCTGGACACCCCAAATTAAAGAATGAATTGCGCCGGCCGGCCATGGAAGAAATTGGCTCGCGGACGACGATCTTCAGTCTTGAAGGCATACAAGGCCAAAAAATTGCCTATATCAACTGGTTGCTGGAAAAATGCTTGAAAAAAGGCGTTAAACGCAGCGATGTTTTTACCGATGAAGCCTTGGCGCAGCTGGCAGAGCGATTAACGACGCCCCTGCAAATTGAACAGCACCTGAGATTAGCTTTCGAAGAAGCCTACCGCATAGGACAAAAGCCGGTGGAAACAGATATCATTGAGGCCATCTTGGCCAAAGACATCAACGCGTTAGGGCCGCGCTTAACCCGGCATGGCTACAATGCCAAGGCCCTGGCTGAACTGCTCGATACCAAGCCCGCTGAAATACGCTCATTCTTGCAGGACAACCTGGCTCCAGCCCGGACACAGGAATTGCAGAACAGCCTGTTGGCGATTGGGATTCCCCTCTGATTTCTTATTGGCACACAATGTGGGTCCTGAGCGATGTTTGCAGGCTGTTGGCAAATAATGCCGGCCTATTGGCAATTAATTCGGGTCGAAAGGGTTGGCTATTGGCAGTTAATCCGGGCCGAAAAAATGGCTGTTTGCAGGTCCTGTGGTTTATATTTGCAGGCCGCCACATGTAATAAGGTCAGGCCATTATTGAAGCGCGAGGAACGACAATTAAATACCTGAACCGATTGAGCAAGTATTCGCCAAGGTGAAGACGCTCCTGTGCAAGGTGGCGGAACAGACTAATGAAACGCTTTGGCGCACCATCGGCCAATTAAGGGAGCGTTTTCAGGCCGATGAATGCCCGAACTTCTCTATACATTCAGGCTGTGTTTCCAGCAAAAAATATGCGCTAGGCGATATCAGCCAACAGGCTTTCATAAGGTATGTGCAAGCCCTCGTGCAGGCGTTTTATCATTTTCAAGCTCAAGGGACGCTTGTGATTCAGCACTTCAGATACTCGTCCACTGCTCCCGATAAAGACCTGCAAGTCTTTGGACGTTAACCCCTGTTGCTCCATCCTGAACTTGATGGCTTCAATAGGATCGGGCGGCGTAATCGGGTAATGCTTGTTCTCATAGGCCTCGATCAGGGTCACCAGGATTTCCATTTCATCGGCTTCCGGTGTGCCTTCTGCGGCCTGAAAGATACGCTCAAGACGTTGAAAGGCTGCCTGTAAATCTTCATCGCATCGGATAGGTTTAATATTCATTGATATTCTCGACCTTAATCTTATCGTATTGAGCATGCGTGCTAATGAATTTCACCCAGGCAATGCCTGCTCGATACTGCATTTCTACCACGAGTCGGTATTTGTTACCGCCGATATTAAAAACAACGCGATGGTTACTACAGATGCTCGCGTTAGCGTATTGGGACTTGATGGCTTGCGGAGAGGACCAATGGGCTTTAATCGCTTCCTCGTACCAGCTTTCAAGTGGACCTTGGGCATCACGGTAAGCCGGCTGTTCCCAAAACATTTTTAACGTGCTTTTCGCAATGACCCGCATCCGTCCATCTCTCCCATATTGGGAGCCATTGTAAGCCAGGCTAACCGCTGAATCAAGCGACGGCTATCTATTAAAAGCGGCATCGGGCGGTGATGAAAGCAAAGTTGACAAGGTTCTGAACCCATTATGGCCTTGTTGCAGGCTTGGTGCCCCGCTCTGCTCTTCTGAAAAACATCCGTTTTGAGGACCATTCGCCGGAATCATGAAAAATTTTTTCAGTTTAATGCTGAATTTGTTCATTCATTAATACATCCATTGATGATTACCGCCCTTATGGTTAATGCGACAGAATCAGAAAGTTAGTCGCTTTCCATTGGTTTTGTATTAGCTCGAATCCAATCGGCAAATTCTGTTTCAGACAGACTTCCTTCCGCAAGCCTTAGCATTGTGATAAGGCAAGATGGATCGTCGGCTATCAATTCCTGACCGTTCAAAGCCAGAAAAAGCTCAGTGACCATAAATGCTGTCCGTTTATTGCCGTCAATAAACGGATGGTTACGGGCAAGCCCGAAGCCATAGGCAGCGGCCAGCGCTGCCAAATCCGGATCACCGTAATTAACTAAATTTCTAGGGCGAAACAAAGCTGATTCCAGCAGGCCACGATCACAAACGCCCACCGCGCCGCCATGCTCTGCGAGATGTTCCTCATGCAGAGCCAAAACAACGGATTCAATGACCCAAACAACTGGCATTATTTCGCAAGCTCGTGCAGAACATCACGCCGTTTATTCATGATCTTTCGTGCCATAGTCATTTGTTTTTCAAATTCCGGATCATAGGGCGTCAGCCGAAAGCCTTCGGGGGATTCAGTTAAGAATACCCGATCACCTTTTTCAAGGTGCAGTTTGTCCAATGCTTCTTTAGGCAGTACAACGCCTACAGAATTGCCCACTGATGTCAATTTAAGTTGCAGCATAATCTGCTCCAGATGTTATTACATATGTAATAACATTAATAGAAAAATAAACAATTGTCTATAAAATTATACCCCGCCCTCAAGGCGGTTCTGTTGCGTTAATTTGGTTCTGTTGCAGGTTCTGTTGCGTTAGCATTACGGAGTCCACTTACGGTAAATTAAGCGCCCCAAAAATAGCTTAAATTACCTGCATGATCGACTTCAAAGGCCATCGTATCGAAAAAACTATCATCCTGACTTGTGTCCGTTGGTATCTGGCTTACTCGCTGAGCTATCGGAACCTGGAGGAAATGATGGCGGAACGGGGTGCGCCAATTGATCATTCCAACATCTACCGCTGGGTTCAGAAATTCATGCCGAAACTGGAGGCCGTGTTCCGCACAGCCAAGAAACGCCCAGTCGGCACGAGTTGGCGGGTCGACGAGACGTACATCAAAATCAAAGGCCAGTGGCGCTATCTCTACCGCGCCGTCGACAAAGCAGGCCAAACCATCGATTTCCTGCTCACCGTCCACCGCGATAAGAAAGCCGCGCTGCGCTTTTTTAGGAAAGCCGTACGGCAGCACGGCCTGCCGGACAAAGTCACGATCGACCAGAGCGGCGCTAATAAGGCCGCTCTTGATGCATTCCAAGAAGAAATTGGCCACAAAATCGAGATCCGCCAGAGCAAGTATCTGAACAATTTAGTTGAGCAGGACCACCGGGCCATCAAGCGCATTATTCGACCGATGCTCGGTTTCAAATCTTTTCGTTCGGCTAGGACCACTTTGCAAGGTATCGAGCTGATGCATATGATTAAGAAAAATCAACTGATCATACCTGACATACAAAGTCTATCAGCTGCCGAACAATTCTATTCTTTAGCGGCCTAATT
>CAYPJI010000254.1:0-3407 GCA_964411045.1 uncultured Methylobacter sp.
TATAACCCGCCATCGCATTCCGGCTTAAAGATAACTACTTGTCCTGATTCCTGTTTTCCTTCCCGATTGCAACGCCCCGCGGCTTGGATAATGGCATCCAGAGGCGAAAAGGCACGGTAAACTACGGGGAAATCAACATCGACCCCTGCTTCAATACATTGCGTTGCGATTAATCGACAGGGTAAGCCGGTTTTCAAACGATACCGAACCTCATTTAATACAGCCTGTCTGTGTGCTGGGCATAAATTAGTGGAAAGGTGAAATAAGTCTTCGTTGTTTTCTAAAACATTCCAAAGTGCTTGGGCATGACGTTTTAAATTAACAATGCATAATATCTGTGGGTGTCTATTTAACGTTTCGGCCAAGTTTGTCCACGTTAATCTTCCTTCTAACCAAGTAAAATCAACACGGCGCAGTGCTTCCATCATCGTGGCGTGATTCTCAACAATCGGTTGCGGTTGCCAGCCGGCCGGGCACTGTTTTTTAACGGCTTCGTCCAAATGATCAAAAGCGGGTTGTGTAGCCGTTGAAAAAACGATGCTGCTGTTCCAGTTTTTAGCAATATGTGAAACCGCCGCTAAACTGGGAATTGCTAATTGTATAGGTAGGGTTTGTACTTCATCGAACAATATCACCGCGTTAGCAATCCGATGGATTTTTCGGCAACTGGAAGGGCGATTAGAAAACAGAGATTCTAAAAACTGTACGCTGGTAGTCAAAATAATTGGCGCGTCCCAGTTTTCAGATAACAGGCGTTGTCTTTTGATTTGTTGTTCTTGTTCTTCATTACCGTCTGCATCGGTTTGAATTTGTTCCGCACCTAATCCCGCCATGCTGTGATGTTCCAGAATTAAATCCGGATCAAAATCCTGGAAAATTTCACGATAAATATTGGCAGTTTGCTCGATGATGCTTAAGTACGGCACAACAATAATAATGCGTTCAAGTTTATTTTTAATCGCATGCTGCAAGGCGAAGCTCAACATGCTCAAAGTTTTTCCGCTGCCCGTCGGTGCAGTTAAGGTATAGGCTCCGGTTTTTTGACGGCTTTTTTCTAAACAACTTGAAAGTAATTGCTGGCGGACGGCATTAAGCTTTTCCGATGAATTAGGATGTTGAGCTTTTTTATCGATATAGCTTAACAATGTTTTTAATGCCCGTTCGGCCAACTCATTTTTATTCAGTTTCAAACCTTGTTTGCGCTGCGCTTTGCCTTGCTCATCACCGTTAAAATGCGCCTCTGTATCGATAAAGTCAGCATCGACTAAGGCTGAAAATAAGCGGCGTACGTCCAGCATGTTATCTACACGCGCTTCGGACTCGCCTAAAAGCGAGTTGAAAAGTCGCGTTTGAAGTTTTACACAAAATAGACTGTCTTGGTTTAATCGATGTTCTAACAGTTCTATATCCGTTTCGCTTAGGATTAAACCCTGCGGGTGATGGGTAGTTAGCGATTTAGGGTTCAACTTTTTTAAGTCTTCTTTTTGCAGGCTTTGTAAACCAATATGATGACCTTGTATTGCGACAGCCGCGGCACAAGCCCCACCTTTTTTAAGGGCTAAAAATGCTCCTTGTGACCAGTGATCTAAGCCTTTATCCAAACCTTTTAAACGGTCCTGAAATTTATCACCATATTTACCTAAATCATGCAGAAGCCCAGCAAGTTTAGTTTCCTCTTCACCTTGCCAGCCTGAGACATAGTGTCCAGCCAATTCAGAAACACTTTCCAGATGCTTTTTAAGCAAGTGCCATTGTTGGCTTTTTTTGTTTGCGCTATGCGCATAATATTTGGTCATCGTATTACCTATCAGAAGGTTTGCTTGGCAATAACTGTTTTTAAAACTAATCTTATAAGTAATTTAACGTATAAACAAACTTTACATAAAATCTAGCATCATGATTCAGCTTTTGCAACAGGATTTAAAGTGGGAACAACGGCAGCGCTTAACGTTGCTGGAGGCGACAGTGTTTTGGAGCAGGCAGGTGGCCACGAATGCCTTAACGGACAGTTTCGGCATCAGTCGGGTGCAGGCTTCGAAGGATTTAACGCTTTACCAGGCGTTATGCCCCGGCAATATCCGCTATGACAAATTCCTGAAAAGGTATGTGATCGAGGCTGCTTTCAAGCCGGCTTTTATGGAAGGTACAGTCAGCGAGTTTTTACAGGTCTTGAAGATTCAGGGTGGCAGAGCCGGAGGCGCTCTGGTGACCTTGATCAATAATTTGCCGCCTGTTGAAATTGTGGAAACGGCAGTCAGGCAAATCAACCGGATAATTTTACAAACGGTCAATCAGGCGATACTTGCAGGCAAGGAGATACGCGTGGTGTATCAGTCGATGTCCAGGATGGAGCCGATAGAGTTGCGGTTGTCTCCGCATGCGCTGGTGTTTGACGGGTTGCGTTGGCATATGCGGGCTTTTAGCCGGACGCATAATGAATTCCGGGATTTCGTCGTAGCGCGTGTGCTGTCGGCTGAATTTGCCGGATCGACCGATATCGATCCATCCGATGATCTTGCCTGGCATTTGTTCGTCACCGTTAAAATCGGTCCGCATCCTGGATTGAGCGAGAGTCAGAAGGCGATCATTGAATTTGATTATGCGATGGAGAACGGAATGTCAGAGCACAAGGTGAGGGCAGCTGTAGTATCTTATTTTCTGAAGGCCATGAGGATCGGGCCGGATGACTTGATGCGCGAGGCATCTGTTCAGCAGATCGTCCTATTGAACAGGGACGAATTGAAGAATTATTTATTTTAAAGTTTGGAGGATCATTGCGGGGCGAATGAATTTGCCCCGCAAGTGTTCCCGTCAAAATCCAGAGAAGTATTCTAAGCGCAGAATGTTTCGATGCGGCGGATGAGCCCTTGCACATCGAGGCCGCACAAGGCCAGCAGTTCTTCGCGCGTGCCCTGCTCGACGAACTGGTCGGGCAGGCCGATATTGAGCACCGGCATCAGGATCTTCTGCGCCTGCAGGAAGTCATTGACGGCGCTGCCGGCGCCGCCCGCCAGCACGTTCTCTTCGGCGGTCACGAACACGTCATGGCTCTTGGCCAGTTCCAGGATCAAATCCGTATCGATCGGCTTGACGAAGCGCATGTTGACGACGGTGGCGCCCAGGTGCTTGCCGGCCGCCAGCGCCGGCGCCACCAGACTGCCCCAGGCCAGGATCGCGATGCGGCCGCCCTGGTGGCGGACTTCGCCCTGGCCGATCGGCAACGCGGTCAGGCCGGGCTGCACCGTGACGCCCGGGCCCTTGCCGCGCGGATAGCGCACGGCCGCCGGCCCGGCATGCTGATAGCCGGTGGTCAGCATCTGCCGGCACTCGTTCTCGTCAGCCGGGGCCATGATCAGCATATTGGGGATGCAGCGCAGGAAGCTGTGATCGAAGCTGCCGGCATGGGT
>CAYPJI010000255.1:0-3403 GCA_964411045.1 uncultured Methylobacter sp.
CCTTGCGTCATGGTCGGGCCGCGATGCTGCAGAAACCAGTTGCCGGCCGCGCCGCCGGAGATGACTTCGATGACCTTGTCCATCGGCAGGCCCTGCGCCTGTCCGAAGGCCAGCGCCTCGGCCACGGCCTGATTGATGCCGGCGGCCATGATCTGGTTGACGGCTTTGGTATTCTGACCCGCGCCGGTCGGCCCCATGTGCATGATGCGACTCGCCATGGCCGCCAGCACCGGGCGGACTTTTTCCAGGGCATCGGCATCGCCGCCTATCATCATGGCCAGCGTGCCCTTGTTGGCGCCTTCGACGCCGCCCGATACCGGCGCATCGAGGAAGGCGGCCTGTTTTTCGGCCAGTATCGCGGCGGCTTTCCTGGCCGTCTCGCTGCTGACCGTGGACATATCGACGACCACCGATCCGGGCTTGATGGTGGCGGCGACGGCATTGACGACAGCCAGCACATCCTGATCGGCGGAAACGCAGATCAGCACGGCATCGACTTCAGCCGCCAGCGCCTGGGGCGTTGCACAAGCGGTTACGCCCAGACCTTCGGCCAGGCTCTGCGCCGCTGCCGCCGTGCGATTGTAAACGGCCGTCAGATAGCCCGCGCTGGCGAGGTTTCTGGCCATGCCGGCGCCCATCGCGCCGAGCCCGATCATGCCTGCTTTCATGTTACCGCTCCAGTTGTACGCATCGCGTACCATTTTCAAAATATTGTAAGTGCATCAAATCCAGGGAAGGTACACGATGCGTACCCTACGTTCAGTTAGCGCTCCAAATAGGTATAAGCCGTCAGGCCCGCGACCAGTTCTTTTTCGTAGTCCTGCCGCTCCTGTTCGCTGATTGGGCTTCTTGCCAGTTTTTCGCGATAGGCGGCTTTCAGTTCCTCGGGACAGATATGAACGTAATCCAGCAGATCGCCGACATGCTCGCCTTCGAGCAGGTCGTAAAAATGATACCCGCTGTCGTCGAGCTCGATATTGATCGAGTGCGTATCGCCGAACAGGTTGTGCATGTCGCCGAGGATTTCCTGGTAGGCGCCCAGCATGAAAAAGCCGATCAGGTACGGTTCCCTGCTGTCGATTTCGTGCAGCGCCAGCGTCGTTTCGATGTTCTGGCCGTCGATGTACTGGTCGATGCGGCCGTCCGAATCGCAGGTCAGGTCCTGGATCACGGCGCGCCGCGAAGGCCGCTCGCCCAGCCGGTGTATGGGCATGATCGGAAAGATCTGCTCGATGCCCCAGATGTCGGGCATGGACTGGAACAGCGAGAAGTTGCAGAACACCTTGTCGGCCAGCTTCTCACTCAGCTCCTGCAATATCGTGACTTCGTTCTGGCTTTTCGGATTCAGGCTGTTTTTGATCTGCTGGCAGATGACCGCATAGTCGTTCTCGGCCTGGGCCAGTTCTACGATGCTCAGCTTGTCCTGATTGAACTGCGCGCGGGCTTCCGACAGCGCGAATTGCGCATCATGGTAACTCTCGACGATGTTCTGTCCGTTGGCCAGAGGCTGTCTGGCCGAGTCATTGGTATAGACCGATTCGATATCGGTCACGTTGGTGATCAATACGGCATGATGGGCCGTGATAGCGCGGCCCGACTCGGTGATGATGTCGGGCTGCGGCACCTGCTTTTCGGCGCAGATTTCGGCGAAGCTGCGCACGATGTTCTGCGCGTATTCGTCCATGCTGTAATTGATTGATGACTCGCGCCGCGACCGGCTGCCGTCGTAATCGACGCCGAGGCCGCCGCCGGCATCGATGATTTTTACGGGAGCGCCCTGGCGGTGCAGTTCGACGTAGAATTGCCCGGCTTCCTTCAGCGCGACCTTGATGTCATGGATGTTGGCGATCTGCGAACCCATGTGAAAATGCATGAGCTTGAGGGTGTCGAGCAGTTCCGCTTGTTTGAGACGCTCGATCAATCCCAGCACTTCATTGGCATGAAAGCCGAATTTGGATTTCTCGCCGCCGCTGTTCTGCCATTTGCCGGCGCTGATGCTGGCCAGCCGGATGCGCACGCCCAGTTGCGGCCTGACATTCAAACGCGCGGCTTCCTCGATGATCAATTCCAGTTCGGAAGGTTTTTCAATGACCAGAAACAGGTTCAGCCCCATTTTCAGGCCGATCAGCGCCAGGCGGATATAGGCCCGGTCCTTGTAGCCGTTGCAGATCACGACGGATTGCGTCGACAGCGCCATGATCGCCAGCAGTTCGGGCTTGCTGCCCGCTTCCAGCCCGACATTATCGGAAGCCAGAATACCCTCGACGACTTTGCGCTGCTGGTTGACCTTGATCGGGTAGACGGGCGTGTAGCGGCCCTGATAGTCATTATTGATGCAGGCTTTCTCGAAGGCGGCCTGCAGGCGCCGGACGCGGTCTTTGAGGATGTCGGTAAAGCGCACCAGGACCGGCAGAGACAGGTTCTTGTCCTTGAGCGAGCCGGCGATTTCGTACAGGTCGATTTCGACGGCTTTGTCGGAGCTCGGCCTTACGCAGACGTGCCCTTCGGCATTGATCGCAAAGTAACCGTCGCCCCAGTTTTGTATGCCGTAGGTTTGCGCCGAATCGTCGATGGTCCACGTCTTTGAATCACTTAAATACAACTTTTTAACTCCATTCCGCCTAAATACGACAGAATTCTAATATAATATTGATTTGTTTATTCGTTTTTTAGGAACACAGATAATGAATCCGTCTCAGTGGTTTACCGAGCAAGCCCCAGGTGCAGAATCCGCCTTTTCGTTAAAATTTAAACAAAAGTTGCACGAGGAGCAATCGGAATATCAATTTATTGAAATTTATGAAACCGAGGATTTCGGCAATCTGATGGTCATCGACGGCTGCACGATGGTATCGACGCGCGATAACTTCCTCTATCATGAGATGATGACTCATCCGGTTTTATTCACGCACCCCGATCCGAAACGCGTCTGGATCATCGGCGGCGGCGACTGCGGCACCTTGAAGGAAGTCCTGAAACATCAGTCCGTCGAACAGGTCGTGCAGATCGATATCGACGAGCGCGTCACGCGTCTGGCCGAAATCTACTTTCCCGAATTGTGCGAATCCAATAACGACCCGCGCGCCGATCTGAAATTCATCGACGGCATCAAGTGGGTCAAAGATGCCGAGCCTAATTCCGTGGACATTATCATCGTCGACAGCACCGATCCGGCCGGCCCGGCCGAAGGCCTGTTCAGCAAAGCATTCTATCGCGACTGCTTCAACTGCCTGTCGGAGCACGGCATGGTCGTGCAGCAAAGCGAATCACCGCTTTATCACATGAAACTGATCGGCGAAATGCGCGATGCCATGGGTTCGGCCGGTTTCGAACATCTGCAAACGCTGTTCTTCCCGCAAGCCATCTATCCGTCCGGCTGGTGGAGCGCCACCATCGCCAGCAA
>CAYPJI010000256.1:0-3388 GCA_964411045.1 uncultured Methylobacter sp.
ATGCCTATGGGGTCGAATGAATTCGACCCTACAGTTTACCTTCGCGCTGGCTGTACTTTTTAAACCTGTCTCAATTCGCCTGATACCTATCCATAAAATTGGCGTTATGAATGTCTGGCTATTTTAAAAGCAATTGATGAAACGGTAGGTAAGCGGGGAGTTTTCTGATATAAATTTGCGGTTGAGCTTGTGCTGATGGCGTCCTTTTAATCCGAATTCAAGAAGAGCTACAGCAAAGCCGCAATTTATAAAGATCCCGAAATGGAGAGTTGATATGAAAAAAATGCAGAATCTTAAATTGAGATTCTCTCTTGCCGTGGTGCTGTTGGCGCTATCGGCGACCACAACGGCGGAAACCAAAACAGCGCCGGCCGCTGCCAAGCCGGTGCACGGCGAGTATAAAGACTGGCGCTTGCTGTCGGTTTCTCACCGGACCGATAAACAAACCCTGCGTGCTATTTTAGGCAACGATAAAGCGATAGAAGCCGCGGGCAAGGGTCAGACCAAACCCTGGCCGGACGGTACGGTTTTAGCCAAAGTGGTATGGAAAGAGCGCACGCATCCTAACTGGCCGCAAGCCATCGTGCCCGGAGAGTTTGCCGCAGCCGAAGCCATGATTAAGGACAGCAAGAAATATGCCGCTACCGGCGGCTGGGGATTTGCGCACTGGGACGGCAACAAACTGGTCATGCATGAGGAAGCCAAGGCCAAGGAGTGCTTTGCCTGCCATATGCCTATGAAGGACAATGATTACACTTATACATTTTCTGCACTGCAGTAAGCGTATTGTAGAAATCAGGTTTTGAAAACCTGCTGATCAGCGCGCGGGAAGGCTATGCGCTTCCCGCGTCAATTCTTTAAGTTCAGTTGTCGGCCAGCCAATCCTGCGGCTTCAGGTACTGATCATAAAGCCGCGCCTCGGCACTGCCGGGCTCCGGCTGCCAGTTGTAGCGCCAGTGGGCGACAGGCGGCATGGACATCAGAATGGATTCGGTACGGCCGCCCGATTGCAGGCCGAACAGTGTGCCCCTGTCATAGACCAGGTTGAATTCGACATAGCGGCCCCGGCGATAAAGCTGGAAATCGCGTTCCCGCTCGCCGAAAGGCGTATCCTTGCGTTTCTGCACGATGGGCAGATAGGCTTCGGTATAGTGATTGCCGACGCTTTGCATGAAAGCAAAGCTGCGTTCAAATCCCCACTCGTTCAAGTCGTCGAAAAACAGGCCGCCGACGCCGCGCGTTTCATTGCGGTGTTTGAGGAAAAAATACTCGTCGCACCATTTCTTGTAGGCAGGATAGACCTGATCGCCGAACGGCTCGCAGGCGGCGCGCGTCGTTTGATGCCAATGCAGGACGTCCTCGTGGAACGGATAAAACGGTGTCAAGTCAAAGCCGCCGCCGAACCACCAGATCGTCGGCTCGCCCTGTTTTTCGGCGATAAAGAAGCGCACGTTGGCATGCGAGGTCGGCACATACGGATTTTTGGGGTGGATGACCAGCGACACGCCCATGGCCTGAAACTCGCGATCGGCCAGTTCCGGGCGCTTTGCCGTGGCCGAAGGCGGCAGGTTGATGCCCGATACATGAGAAAAATTCACGCCGCCCTGTTCGAATACCGCGCCATCCGTGAGCACGCGCGTTCTGCCTCCGCCTCCCTCCGGCCGTTCCCAATTATCTTCAATAAACCGGGCTTCGGGCTCCTGGCCTTCCAGGGTCGTGCAGATATGGTCCTGCAAGCCGAGCAGGTAGGATTTTACGCGGGCGATATCATCGGTATTCATAGGCATATCAAGGGGTGAATGATTAAACAGGCTGGAAATCTATCAGTTTTTGTAGGGAATCGGCAAATAAAAACGGAATCTGTGTCGCTCTTTTTTATGGGATAATTGGCTCATCCTTTGTTACCCCAACAATATCAACCATGACTTTTCCAACCATTGAATCCTTTGTGGGCAATACGCCGTTAGTTAGACTCCAGCGATTGCCCGGCGCCACCAGCAATACCATTCTGGTCAAACTGGAAGGCAACAATCCTGCCGGATCGGTAAAAGACCGGCCGGCGCTCAGCATGATCAAGCATGCTGAAGCCAGGGGTGAAATCAAGCCCGGCGACCGGCTGATCGAAGCGACTAGCGGCAACACCGGCATCGCCCTGGCCATGGCCGCCGCTATCAAAGGCTATAAGATGACCCTGATCATGCCCGACAATATGAGCGAGGAACGCCGGGCGTCGATGAAAGCCTACGGCGCCGAGATCATTCTGACGCCGGCGGCCGGCAGCATGGAGGCCGCGATCGACCTGGCCCGCGAAATGGAAGCGGCCGGCAAGGGCAAGATCCTCGACCAGTTTTCCAATCCCGACAATCCGCGCGCGCATTATGAAGGCACCGGCCCTGAAATCTGGCGCGACACGCAGGGCAAAATCACGCATTTCGTCAGTTCCATGGGCACGACCGGCACGATCATGGGCATAGCCAAGTACCTGAAGGAACAGAATCCAGCTATCCAGGTCATCGGCGTGCAGCCGGAAGGCGAGTCCAAAATTCCCGGCATCCGGCGCTGGCCCAAGGAATACCTGCCAAAAATTTATCAAGCCGAGCGCGTTGACCGCATTATTGATATCGATCAGGCCTCGGCCGAAAATACCACGCGCGCGCTGGCGGCCGAGGAAGGCATTTTTGCCGGCATTTCCTCGGGCGGCGCCGTCTCGGCGGCACTGCAGTTATCGGCCGAAGTCGAAAATGCCGTGATTGTGGCAATCATCTGCGATCGGGGCGATCGCTATTTGTCGACCGGCGTTTTTCCGGGCTGATTAAGAGGCGCCCTTTTTTGCTTTGCTGATGACGAGGATCTTTCTGGCGATTGCCTGTTTTTTAATCACATCGCCAGCCAATGCCTTGGATGCCGCCTCGGCCAATATCAAAACCCTTGAAGCGAATGGCTGGCAGTTGCAGGGCGTGCATATCGCCTTGACGGAACTGGCTAAAAATCCGCAGCAACTGGCTTTGACCATTGACAAGTTGATTCTGCCCGAGCCTTTTAACGATTTGAGTCTGGCTAATATCCGCTGCGCCACTTTTACCTGGGGCAACAAGGCTATGGTCTGCACTAAGGGGCTGGCCGAAATCCGCTCGCAACGCTGGCAGTCGCCGGCGGCCGATTTTTCCTTTCGGGTTGCGGAAAACCGCAGCGCCTTCTCGCTCGCCAATCTGTATTGGGCTGGGGGGCGATTCGCTGTGGAAGGCGAAGAAATAGGCCATCAATGGCGGCTGAAAATCCGCGCCCGCAGGGTCGATGCCAGGCTGATGCAGGCATTGATCAGATTGCCGTCGGCTGAATTCAAAGACGGCCGCATCTGCGATTACAGCTGCGGCGGATTCAACGACCC
>CAYPJI010000257.1:0-3385 GCA_964411045.1 uncultured Methylobacter sp.
GGCAGTAGGCGGTAGATTAACGTGCATTTTACCCTTCCTCAATAAAGGAATCGTCTTCAGCCACAACGCTCCAGACTCGCAAATGGAATTCTGATCCATTGACGCAAGCAGAAGAAACTGAATTAAAAAGAATTTAGAGCTCTAACACAAAAATAACAAATTGCTAACAACTTGCAGGTACGGCCTGAGTATACTGGCAAAAATTTAATTAAAATTTAAGGTCTTTTTAAGGTTCTGTACGACCAATGTACTGAAATTGGGCGGAATTGCTGTAATGGGAGAAGTAAAAAATGGAGACAATGTTGAAAAGTTTTTTCAATCGAGCTTTTCCATTGGTTTTATTTTGTGGCTGGATGCCGGAGACGTTAAAAAATAAATAAGCCAAACTCGCCGCGAGACGGGGACGGAAAGCTACGGGTCTTTTTTAATGGTTAATGATAAAAAAGACGGCTGGGTTGCAAATTATTTTTCAACATAATTTGTAATATTTTGGAAATTATAACAATGAAAAGACAAAGTTATTTTTTGGGAACAGCCGCATTAGCGCTGGCATCTGTTGCTTTTGCCCCAAGCGCGGGCGCCGCGATTGTTAGTGCTAACAGTGAAGGATATGGGCTCTCTGTAAATTTAGCTCTCCTAGGTTCAAACTTGCTGACGGTAACAGCACCTGCTGGTGTATCAGGAACAGCTCCGGCGCCATATAGTCTGAATGATGCGCTTTTAGATCTTGACGTTGGCGCCACTATACCCGTAGTAGCTCAAGCTCATGCTTCAGCCGGCATAATTACTGGATCGGCGAATTCCAATGTTGATGGCTCGGCCGGCAGTAAAACCACTGGCGCATCCGGCGGCATCGAGGATTTAAGCATCAATGCTGATCTTTTATCGATTTTTGGCCTTTCAAGCCTGCTTGAGTTGGATAATTTGACTTTAAACTCCAGCGCCGAGATAACGGGGGATTATGGCAGCATGACTGCCTCAGGAGGCGCGAATATCACATCGCTAAGCTTGAGCATATTGGGTCAGGATATCCAAATTGACGCCAATGCCGGCGCAAATTCCTTCATTAATTTAAATGCACTCGGACTCATTGGTGCCACTTTAATTCTCAACGAACAGATAGCGGATTGCTCCGATTCTTTTTGTTCAATGACGGTCAATGCGCTGCGCTTATCCTTAAATGGCCTAGCCGGCTTATTTGACACCGACATCATCATCGGGCATTCCTATGCGGAAATGTCGGCTGAGAATATATCAGCCGTTCCCGTGCCCGCGGCAGTCTGGTTATTCGGTTCGGCAATGGTTGGGCTAGCCGGTTTCTCGCGCCGTAAAACAAGCGCTTCAGAGGCTTGATCCGGCCAGTTAGATATATCTCGAAAGGGGACGCAATGTCCCCTTTTTTTATTGCGCATCAACCTGATGGAAACAAGCTATAGCTTTTGATTACACATTCTTTAAGCCCATTGGACTGTGATCATTTTGGGGCGGATTAAAGCGCCTACAGCGGTCCCGACAGTTCCAGCAGGCTGACCACGTTCATCCTGATGGCCAGACGGGTCAGTTCGATATCGCTGGCGACGCCCAGTTTCCTCTTGATCAGGTAATGACAGTTCAGCACGGTTTTCGGACTGATATGCAGCAGGCGGGCGATGTCTTCGGCCGGACGCGCTTCGGCCAGCAGGCGCAGAATCTCGAATTCGCGCACAGTCAGGTCTTCCAGCGCGATGCGGTCGGCGCCCAGCTTTTCCAGGGCAAGCGCCTGGGCAATATCGGCGCTCAGCGTGTGGCGGCCGGCATGGACGTCATAGATGGACCGGATCAGGACATCGGGGGCACTGCTCTTGGTAACGTAGCCTAATGCCCCTGCCCGCGCGGCCTGAACCGCAAATCCCGGATGCTGGTGCATGCTGAAAACCAGGATTCTGGCATCGGAGCGGCGCTGCCTGATGCGTGCGATAACCTCAAGCCCGCCCTGGCCGGGCAGCGAAAGATCCATAATGACCAGATCGGGATTGCATTCCTTAAAGCGGGCATAGGCCTCCAGGCCGTCAGCCGCCTCCGCGACGACCTCCAGCCCGGGTTGCTTTTCCAGCAGAGCGCGGTAGCCTTCGCGGACGATGGCATGATCGTCGACCAGTAAGATCCTGATGTGCGCCGAGGTTGTCATGCCGGTTCTCCTGTCGCAGGCTGCAACGGCAGCCATGCCCGGACCATCAGTCCGCCGGTCTGGATCGGGGCCAGTGTCAGCTCGCCTCCCAGCGCCGCCACGCGCTCGCGCATGCCGAGCAGACCGATGCCGGAAACGTCTTCAAACGGCAGTTTATCGGCGATGCCGTCGTCTTCTACCTGCAGTTCTACAAGTCCATCAGACAGCTTGATCATGACTTTCGCGTTGGCGGCGGCCGAATGTTTGGCGATATTGGTCAGGCATTCCTGCACGATGCGGAAGATGTTGACAGGCACGGGCTCGGGCAGTCGGCCAAGATCGCCGGCGATGGTCAGCTGATAGTAAATTTTGCCGCCGTTTCGGGCATTCCAGCCGGCTATCAGGCTGTTCAGTGCGGCCGACAATCCCAGTTCATCAATATCCATAGGGCGCAATCGCAGCAGCATGCCGCGCAATAAATCCATCATGTGGCCGGTAATGCGGGCGATGTTTTTGCCTTCGGGGACCAGCGCAGGACAGTCCTGTTCCGCCGTCTGCATCATGGAGGCTGTGACGGCGTTGATGGCGGCCAGACATTGGCCGAACTCGTCGTGCAGCTCGCGCGCCAGATAGCGGCGCTCTTCCTCCTGGACGGTCAGCAACTTCAGGGCCAGCATCCGGCGCTCGGCGAGCAGCTGCTGCTGGCTGGCCGCCAGTTGATTGATGGCTTGCCCGGTACGCTGCCATTCGGCCAGCTCGAAAGCGGGCAGGCGGGCAGACAAGTCGCCATTGCTCATGCTTTCCAGGCCGGCAACAATCACTTGCGCAGGCCGCAAGGCGCGGTTCACCGTGACATAAACCAGCAGGCAAAGGGCCAGCACGGTTGTTGCGGACAATCCCAACAGGCCGCGAAGCTGTTGCCAGGCGTTGGTGATCTCGATTTCGGCGCTGGGCGCGACGACGACGGCGCCATAAACATGGTTACGGAAGGCAACCGGCCGCATAGTCTCAAAGCCAGGCTTGAACGCCCACCGGTAAATGTTTTCGAACCAGCCCGGTCCGCTTTGGACAGAGGTATTGCCGCCGCTGCAAACACTGCGGACCTGATTCCCATCTTTTGGCATGAACCGCACGCAAGCGCCGGAGATGGCGCCCATCTGTTGCCATAGCCCCAGGTCAGGGAAGCGCGCCGTGTGATCGAAGCCTGCATTGATGCGCAGCAGCTGCAATTCCAGTTGT
>CAYPJI010000258.1:0-3383 GCA_964411045.1 uncultured Methylobacter sp.
CAAGTGTCGAGCGCAGTCCAAAGAGATCGCTTTTTAGTAACCCAGCCACTCCCATTCCTTGCGGATGCTCATCAGGTTCAGCAACAGCCGACCTTCCCTGTTCATTTCGAAGTATTCGTACTTGCTCTTTTCGCAGGCTGCCGACCATCATGGGGTCGTGGGTAGTGATGATGATTTGCGAATCGCCCGCAAGGGTTTTGCCTTCTTCCTGTTTGATGATTCTTTCGATGTCATCAAAATAGCGCAGTTTCCAGATCGGGTTTAGGTGAGTATCCGGTTCGTCCAGCAGGAACAGGCAATGATCCTGGCTGGTGATGCGCATCAGGCCGAGCACGGTCAGCAGTTGGACTTCGCCTTCCGATAATTGATTGAAGCTGATATTGCCTTCGGCGTCTTTATGTTTGACGGTAATTCTGACTTCATCGATCAAGTCGCCAATATAGGCACCTTCCGCGTAGCGAAAGAACCATTTCGGCGGCCCGACTTTTTCGCCCAGCTCCTTGAGTTTTTCGTTATCGGGGACAAACAGGTAGAGCTGCTCTTGCTGCTCACGACGCCCTCGAAAATCGATGCGTTTTTGAACTTTTTGATCAATCGGCGCAATCGCCACATCCCAAAGCTTATCCAAAAATTCACTGACGACGGTCCCGCCCGCATACCAGAAACGGCTGTCGCCATTAGCGATGTCATTTTCATCGAGCTTGGATTTTAAATAGTGAGGTTGCTTTAATACGAATAAGGCGGAATCCAACTCGATAATGCCAAGATCATCCATCAACTGGCGAAAGACTGGATCGTCGGATAACAGACAAGACAATAGTACAAGTTGGGTATGCGGACCACGGCAATAAAACAAACGCCGCAATTCGTCATTGCCCATATTCTGCCGCGCCCGTTTCACACGTTCTTCATGGGCCTTTATTTTCTCGGCACTGGCTTCCGTGCCATCGAAGTTTTCCAATAAATGCGCAGGCATATATTCCTGGGAACCGGAGCGCATTTTTTTATTGAAGCGCTCAAGGTGTGGATAAAACAGTTCTTCGATGCGCTGATTCTTTCCGGAATAGTAAGCGAAGATATGCGCAGGTAAATAAGTATGGGGATTATCGGTGATTATTTTCGTACTGCTTTTTTCGCCATCGATCAGCACTTTCGGCTTTTTACCTTTGATGGCTTCAAGGTTAATGACATGGCCTCGCAGTTCGTATTCCAGCTCATAATCCAGGCTGGCGACATTGTCTAAATCCAGATCCCTGAAGATGATTATGATTACTTCAAGCAGATTGGATTTACCCGAGCCATTCTGGCCGATAATCGCATGGCTTTTTAATGCTTTTGTTTCGCCGACCGGCAATTGTGCTGTTTCTGAAAACGCAATCTCAAAATCTTTCAGGTTGCGAAATTCCTTGATCTTTAACCTGCGGACAAACATTAACCAGCCTCCGCCTCGCTCTGGTTATCGGCATCTTTTTCAATCATGTGAGCCTTTTCTGGTTCCACAATCCAGTCGCGCGCCATTTCCGTTTTGAGTTGTTGGTAAAACGCATCGATCTCCAAGCCGGAATAATTCCATAAGGCTTTCGATGAAAGCTCACCATTGTGTTTAGCCAGAATGGCGGACAATGGGGCCAGATCTTTGTTGGTGGGGCTGACTTTTAGTCTGAGTGTTGATACTAATTCTGTTTTTGGGATTTTCACTTTTTCGACTCCCTTAATTTCGATGCCAGCAATCGAAGCAATGGCAGTTTTGCTAAGGTTCTTAGCTGTTTGGTTAGCTTTATTTAATTGATTCTCCAACCGGTCACATGTTGAAAGCAGGTTTTCAACAATTTCAACTATGCGCTGTTGCTCTTCTAATGGTGGCATTGCAACAACAATCGAATTCATTTTCGCTTGATTCATCTTAGGCTGCGCCGTTCCTGTTATGTATGGTTTCAAGTTAATAGCATTGATAAAAAGCTCTAAATACTTAAGCCCCAAAGTACTGTAGCTATCGATTACATGGGCATGATTATTTACCCAGTATTTTCCTACGGCAAGAAATGCTATCGGTGTACTCCGATTTATTAAGTTTGCTCCATCCTCGCCTATTAATAACAATGTCTCATCAAAGATATAGTCATCTATTTTGTCAATTACGCCAGATGCGCCATAGTAATCATACTTACCCTGCCGAATACTACGATTTTCTTTTGACAAGGGAATGCGCTGTCCATCTCTGCATATCGAAACATCTTGAAATCTACTCCAATACCAACCCAAAGGTAATTTAAAAGGTAGTTCTTCTTCTGAAATTGGTGCAGATTTTTTTTGATTTTTTATTACTTTATTTTCAGACAGCTCGGCTCTTTTCATTTTCAGTGCTTTTCGAATCTTTTCCTTATCATCAGATTCAGAATTCTGTTTGGAAAGCAATCCCCTAATTGCAAGAAAAAGTACTAAATTTTTTAAATCCTTTATCGATCCAGTTTCATCAATCAAAAAAGGCAAATTACTTTGCACACGCTGCCAAGCATCTTTGAGTTCGTGGGGGCTTTGGGCGCTAGCGAGGGCGTCCAGTGCGGTAGTGCGGGTCAGGATTTGCAGTTTGCGGCGTTTTTGTTGTTGGGCTTCGAGTTTATCGCATAACCCCATGAGTTCATCGACTTTGGCGACAATGCGTTTTTGTTCTTCAAGTGGTGGAATTGGAATCAGTCCGTGAAAAAATTTCCCGTCATTAATAGCTGGATATGCCATACCAGTCATTTGCACTTCAACATAATTGATAAACGCACTACTCTGAAGATAATAGTATAAAAATTTTGCTTCTAATCCTTTATACGGATGAATCACAGCAAATGCAGTACTTACAATTGGCTCAGGCTCAAAATCTCGATCAATAACTGCAATATTTAGTAAATATGGTCGAACTGTCGAGTATATAACCGTGTCTTTTTTAACAACTTTGCGCGCTCTTGATGGGGCGGATGAAGCATCCAATATACTTACTTCATTTGATACCAAACCATATTTATTATCTATTGATGAAACATCAATATAAGTAAATAAATTTTCAGGTTTTTTTTGCCTCCATTCATGTCCAACATCACTTAAACGAAACCATTTCCAAGTCTCTGGAATATCAAAAGGGATTTCAGCATCTTTAATCAAAGCACCTTTTTTTCTTGGTTTTATACCTTTTACTTTTTTTAACTTTTCATATTCAGTAGCGAAACAAATAGTGTCAGTATTCGAATTGTTATTTATTGTAGAATGAGAAAAAATTTTTCCTTCCATAGCAATATCTAGTATTAACTTACGTAACCTTTTCACTCCCTCTGGCGCATTAACAATATGCCCAAACTCGGCCAAAAACTGCTTGGCATCCATCAGGCTTTTTCCTC
>CAYPJI010000259.1:0-3351 GCA_964411045.1 uncultured Methylobacter sp.
ACCTCAACCGGCCGTTGGCGTGACGGGCCAACGATGTGCCATTGACTTGTTGCAGTCGCCCCAGCCGGTCGTAGCTTGCCCGTGTGCCGGGCGCAGGGCAGCCAGGGCACGCGGCCCCGGTCACAGCAGTCAATCGATGCCGCCCGTGTTGCCCGGTCATGTGAATGTCGGTGACTGCCCCCCTTTCGCTGCGCAGCCGTGTCAGTAAGCGGCCTTGCCCGGGGCGCTGATAGTTGACCTTGTAGACCTGCCCGCTGTGGGTGAATTGCACAACCTGGTTTGCTGCGTTATAGGCCCACTGCCCCCGTCGAAATCGCCCCTCTTGCGGTGGCGCGGCAATACTAACAATGCCGGTCATGGCGTAGGGGTTACCGCTTTGCAAGGCCGGTTCGTATAGGTATTGCCGGCGCGAGCCGTCGGGCCGCTGCATGGCTTTCAGCCGCAGGTGCGCGGCCACACCCTCATACGTATAAAGAAAACGCCCGACCGGGCTATCGATGGACTGCAGATAAGCGCGGCCATTATGCGTTAAATAAGCAAACTTCAACGAGGGTGTCGCCGTCTGGTCGCCTGGGTGCGCGTGTAGGTAACTGACCTGTTCGACTGCACCCAGTAATGCGCCGTCTTGGGTATGACGGGAAATGCGAAGCTGCCCGCCATTGGGCCAGCGTACGCTGACCAGCCACCCCTGTGCGTTGAACCCTAGTTCTTGTCCTCCGGGCCAGCGCCATGCCCAGCCGCTGGTATTGGCGTGAAGCTGGCCCCTTTCCGATGCCGCGAACTGACCGCCCACGCTATCAAAGCGCACCATACTGCCATCAGCCTGGGTAATGACGGCCTGTTGGCCGACAAGTTGTAGTCGTAAATCGTAATCACTATGCCAGCCTTGCCCCATAAACGATTTGCGTCGGCTTTGGGCACTGTAGTGCCGGGCAACCGCCAGCATTGGCCAGTGGGGTGAAGGCACCAGGTCGGTTTCGTATTGGTATTTATTGCCAGTGGCCAGGTGTACGGGGTTGCCCCCGCCAAGGTTTAGCGATGGTTCCAGGCTATTCTGGTTTAGACTACCTGGCGTCTGGCACGGGGCACCCCCAAGCTGCGCCGTGCAAGTATTGCTGGCAAAGGTTTGCTGCGCTGCCAGCGCAAGCCCCAGTCCAATGATGAAGGGTAATGACATTCGTGGGTTTCCCTGGCTCTGTTTGGGCCATTGTGCGGCTTGGCAGCAAGAAAAACTTGGGGTAGTGTAGGCATATAGCCATTAGGAGAAATACGATGCTAGTAGTTTTTCGCGCTAAACCAGCCGCCGAGATTTTGATGTTTGCCCAGCATGCCCGCGACGTACTCGATGCGGCGGGCCGGAAGTACGATACCCTGCCCGAGCGTGGTGTGATCACGGCAGGCCAGATCGCCGACCTTATCGCCGGTATCGAGCGCGCCATGAACGCCGACACGTCGTCGCCGTTTCAAGACGAAGACGACGAGCAGAACGATGTCAAAGAGCACCCGGTATCGCGTCCGGTTACTTTCCGACAGCGGGCGTTTCCACTGCTGGCGATGCTTAAAACATGTCAAGAGCACCAAGCCGATATCACCTGGGAGCCAGCGCCCGCCTGGTAAAGGTAGGGGCACGCGGTCAACTTAAATAAAACCGAACGCATAAAACCCAAAAGGGCCATCTGTGTAAAACAGATGGCCCTTTTGGCGGGAAACGGTCAGCGTGATTTAGGCAGCAGCTTCGGCGGCCTGGCTAGCCATGATGGCGTTGCGGTTGACCGCACTTAGAATCGCCAAGAACGATGCCGTAACGATGTCGGCATGAATACCGACACCGAAGCCGGGGCTGGCGTCGCCCACCCGTACTTCTACATACGAGGCGGCGCGCGTGTCGGTGCCAATACCGATGGCGTGCTCGTGGTAATCGAGAATGCTGGCATCCATGCCCAAGGCATCGACAAAGGCCGAAATTGCGCCGTCGCCTTGACCGCTCAGGTGGCAGAGCTTGCCGTTATGCTCGAGCTCGACTTCTATAGCAAAGTGTTGGCCTGATTGCGCTTTGGGGTCGCCGGTAATGCGGTGGCGGACCAGTTTCCAGGGGCGCTCAAGGTCAAGGTACTCGGAACGGAACAGATCGTAGACGTCTTCTGCAGTGACCTCACGACCAGTTTCGTCGGTGACACGCTGAATGGCGCGGCTGAACTCGATTTGCAGGCGGCGTGGCAAGACCAGGCCGTGTTCTTGCTCAAGCAGGTACGACACCCCACCCTTGCCCGACTGGCTGTTGACCCGAATAACGGCATCGTAACTGCGGCCGACATCGGCTGGGTCGATAGGCAAGTAAGGTACTTCCCAAAGCGCATCGGGTTGCTGCTGGGCAAACCCTTTCTTGATGGCGTCTTGGTGCGAACCCGAGAATGCCGTAAAGACCAGGTCGCCCGCGTAGGGGTGACGGGGGTGAACTGGCAACTGGTTGCAGTATTCAACGCAGCGGCGCACTTCGTCGATATCGGAAAAGTCGAGGCCGGGATGAATGCCCTGCGTGTAAAGATTCAGGGCCAAGGTGACCAGACACACGTTACCCGTGCGTTCACCATTACCAAAAAGACAGCCCTCGACGCGGTCGGCACCGGCCATCAGCGACAACTCGGCAGCGGCAACCGCCGTACCACGGTCGTTGTGCGGGTGTACGCTAAGCACAATGCTTTCGCGGTTGTTCAGGCGGTTGCTGATCCATTCGATTTGGTCGGCATAAAGGTTGGGCGTGGTGGCCTCGATGGTGGCCGGGCAGTTCAGAATAATTGTGGATTCGGGCGTAGGGCCCCACGCTTCGACCACAGCATTGCAGACCTCAAGCGCGAACTCGGGCTCGGTGGTGCTGAACACTTCGGGCGAATACTCGTAGCGCCAATAAGTTTCTGGGTGCTGGCTGGTGTAGTGCTTGACCAGGTTCGTACCCTTGACAGCCAATTCGCGCACTTCGTCTTTCGTCATGTTGAAGACGATCTTGCGGAAAGCGGGCGCGCAAGCGTTGTACAAGTGAACAATGGCGTTCTTGGCACCAGCGGCCGCTTCCACGGTGCGGGCGATCAAGTCTTCACGCGATTGCGTCAGCACGATAATAGAGACGTCGTCGGGAATACGATTTTCGTCGACCAGCTTACGAACAAAATCAAAATCAGTCTGCGAGGCCGATGGAAAACCCACCTCGATTTCTTTCAGGCCAATTTTGATCAATTGTTCGAAGAAGCGCAGCTTGCGCTCGACGCTCATGGGTTCGATCAGCGACTGGTTGCCGTCGCGCAGATCGGTGCTCATCCAGATCGGGGGATGAGTAATGCGCTTGCTCGGCCATGT
>CAYPJI010000260.1:0-3331 GCA_964411045.1 uncultured Methylobacter sp.
GAGCAGTACGTCGTATCCAAGCTCGGTATGCGTTACCACGCAGGAGCGTGGGAACTAGGAAAAGACTGGCTTAATCTGATAATTTACAAAATTAGTCTCAGCTGCATCAGGCATTGACTGCTTCAAAGCGAAGATAACCGGCCGCAAATTGGCGAGCGGCTCCCGGGCCGGCTTTTGTCGATTCCAACACGCCAGACTGAGTAATCACAGTCCGGCGGCAGCCGCCGGCTTCGACCCAGGCGACAGGGCTTTAATTTCGCGGGAGATCCTGGAATAAAGCTCCGGAGTCCATGCCGGGAGGCCTCCTTCGACGCCAGCCTTCAGAGGGAAAATTCTGGGGTCATGCGGGGCAATCACAACTTTCACATTTTCGGCGCCCGTGTGTGCGGTCAGGACGAAAAGTTCCTCTATCGTTTCGTCTTCCATGGCCAGGCAGCCGAGGGAATTGGCTTTGCCATGGATAAAAATATCCGCCCCCGGATCAGAGCGCCCTTCCTGCCATGCATGGAAGAGGTCGAATTCGTTGGGGTAATTTAATTTCATCGACAAGTGGAAATGGCTGTTCGGATTCAGTCCCGCGATGCGGTAAACGCCCTCTGGCACCTGCATGTCGCCCTGGCGCAGCTTGGGGCCGGGCACACCGCTGGCGGCGCGGATGTGATAATCACGGATGAAGCGGAACTCGCCGCTGTCCCTGGCCCAGAGCTCCAGCTTCATTTCCTGTTTCAAGGCGATGAAAGTCACTTCCCGTGGCGGATAGGCCACCTTCGCCTTGTCGAAATAGGGTTTGAGCTTGCTCGTTGCATAAGCGCCATAAGCTTGCAGAACATCCTGCACGGTCCGTTGGTCGGGCAGCTTGCTGGGCGGGATGTTATGGATTTTTCGCGCAGCTTGAGCCTGGGGTTTGACAACCATGGCGCTGGTCGTAGGCGAGGCGGGCTTGTGTCCGGAGCAGGCGTTAAGGAGTCCTGTTACGGCCAAGCCGACGATGATTTTGGCAGTTGATTTCATGATAAGCGCTGGAAATGAAGTGGCGGCCGGCATAGTTTAGGTAACCCTTAACCTGTCCGCAAGCTCAAGATTTGCCTGTCGAAGGGAATAGTACAGGACTTACGCAGTTTGCCTGTGATTGAGGCGGCCGCCAGCGTGACGTATGAATTCCTCATGGTTGATTTCAATCATAGGATTTTAGTTTTGTCACTGATTTTTCCAGACAAACGCATGATAAATCTATATCATAGTCGCCTTTTCAATCACGAGAAAGGTTTCATCATGCAAGTAGCAGACAATATGGCTGTTTCAATTCACTATACTCTGACCAATGATGCCGGCGAACAACTGGACAGCTCGGTTGGTGATGAGCCGTTGGTTTATCTGCATGGCATGGGAAATATTATTTCCGGCCTGGAGAAAGCCTTGACGGGTAAATCGGTAGGCGACAAATTCAATGTCCACATCGAGCCGGCGGATGCCTATGGCGAACATGAAGACGATATGGTTCAGGTTCTCCCACGGGCGATGTTCGAAGGCATAGAGACGGTCGAAGTCGGCATGCAGTTTCATGCCGATGTCAGTTCAGGTCCGGGCATTGTCACGGTAGTCGATGTCGATGGCGATGACATTACCATCGACGGCAACCACCCGTTAGCCGGCGAAGCGCTGAATTTTGATGTCGAAGTCGTAGCGGTCAGACCTGCAACTCAGGATGAACTCGCTCATGGCCATGTTCATGGCGACGGTTGCCATCACTAATTATTGTCAGCAGGCCGGTTCCGGCACCAGCTGGACCGGCCCGGCTAAAGCCAGTCTTTTTTCTTGAAATAACCGAGCAGAAAGACCGAAATCGCTATAAACACGGCCCATAAGGCCGGGTAAGCCCACTTCCATTTCAGTTCCGGCATATACTCGAAATTCATGCCGTAGACGCCGGCGATAAAAGTTAAGGGAATAAATATCGTGGCGAACACGGTCAGGACTTTCATGGTCTCGTTCATTTTGTTGCTGACGCTGGACAAATAAATGTCCATCATGCCGGCGATCAGATCGCGGCAGGATTCCATGGCTTCGATGACGCGCACGGCATGGTCATAAACATCGCCGAAATAGCGTTTGGTGCGCTCATGCAGCAAATCCGATTCGCTGCGCTGTATGCCGGCCAGCAATTCCCGCAGCGGCGAGACGCTTCTGCGTAAAAAAATCAATTCGCGCTTGATGGTCTGTATGGTCATCAGTGTTTTTGACGAGGGCGAGGACAGCAATTCGTCCTCGACAGCTTCAATCAGTTCATCGAGCGTATCCTGCAGGGTGAAATACTCATCGACGACGGTATCCATGATCACATAAGCCAGGTAATCCGTGCCGAAATTACGCAAGCGGCCTTTCTCATTGTTGAGCTGGGCCAGAATCGGATGAAATATGTCGTCGGGTTTTTCCTTGAAGGAAAAAACAAATTTGTCGAGGATCAATAAGCTGACCTGTTCATAGGACACATCAAATATATCATCACTGAGAGATAGCGCTTTAAGGACGATGTACAAATAATCCTCATAATCCTCGAATTTGGGCCGTTGATGAGTATTGAGGATATCCTCGAGCACCAGTGCGTGAATGCCGAAGTGCTTGCCGATGGCCTCGATGGCCGAAACATCCGTCAGACCTTCAATATTGACCCAGGTCACCGTATCGGTATCTTTATACGGCAGAATGTCGTCGATCGATTTGAGGATGCGCTTTTCGAGCATGGATTTATTGTAATCCACGACCGTAATGCGGTTTTCAACCATGTGCACTTCGCCGACATGCACGAGTGATCCGGACGGCAGGCCGGATTTTTCAGAAGAGTAACTTAATGATTCAGACATGATAAAAAAATAATCAGGTGAGCAGGATTGCGATTTCAGCCGGCCAATGCCGGGAATAAGCCTTTCAGGCCGCTGGTGATAAATTCAACGGCCAGCGCCGAAAGAATCAGGCCCATTAGCCGTATGAATATGTTGATGCCGGTTTGACTGATACGCCGGGCCAGCCAGGGCGTCGCCCTCAGCACGATCCATAAAATTATCATGACGGCAATGATATCCAGGCTCATGAATAAGTAATGATTGATATCGGTGCCTCGATGCGAATACAGGATGACCGTGCTGATGGCGCCCGGCCCTGCCAGCAGCGGCATCGATAAAGGCACCACGGCAATGGATTGTTTGGCTTCGCCTTCTTTAGCTTCCTTTTTGGTGTGCACGGTTTCGCTGATTTTAGCCTGTAGCATGGAAAGCGCCATCAGCATCAGCAAAATGCCGCCGCTGACCCGGAATGAATTGAGGCTGATGCCGAA
>CAYPJI010000261.1:0-3269 GCA_964411045.1 uncultured Methylobacter sp.
TGCGGCGGGTTAATTCAGCCAGTCGCTGGCGGGCCGGCACCATGGCCTGTGACACCTGGTTCCAGGCACTTTCACTACGGGCAACCGCACTGATGGCCTGATCGGCAATTAACTGGCCAGCCTTGATTTCACGCTGCAGGTTTTCGATTTCATTCTGGCGTGCCAGCATACCGGCCTGTTCGGAATCGGCCGCATAAAAACACACCCCGCTGGCATCTACCACATGACCGCTTTTAAGCACAAACTGACCACCTTCGGGCAACTGCTGGCGGTTGGCCAGGGCCTCTGACAAATCATCGGCCACATAAATACCGCGCAACCACTGCGCAAGCAGTGCTTTAAGGTCTGCATCATTGCAGCGCACCAAAGACGTCAGCGGCTTCAGGCCTTGGGCGGAAACCTGAGCTGCTAAAGGAGTGGCCGGCTTCTGATAAAACGCCAACCGTGACGGCGGTGCATCATTGGCAAAAGCACGGGTAAATTCAAGGTTACGCACTTCGATGGCGGCCATTCGTTCACGCAACACCGATTCAAACGCGCTTTCCCAACCCGGTTCAACCTGAAGCTTTTGCCACAGGCGGCCAAGACTGGATAATTCATGTTTTTGCAACCAAGGCGCCAATGCTCCCTGTTTTTGTACATCTTCCTGCAATTTTACCAATGCAACCAGCCGGGCTTCCAAACGGGCTAGATTGGCATTTTCAGCCTGAGCGCTTCCATGAGCCTGGCGCCGGGCCTCTTCAAGCCCCGGCAAGCGCTCTTCAAGGCTGATCAACTGCGCCTGCGCTTCCTCAAGTTGCAAGGCGGCAGCGGCACTGTCACCGGCCAGCTGTTCATTACGACCGGCATCCGGCAAGGCAATTTCACTTTTTTCTTTAAGCAGTCTTTCACGACGCTGTTCAAGCAATTGCAGCTGGCGGTTGGTTTCCCTTTGCTGCTGCCCCACCAGAGCCAGATTTTGTTCAATACCCGCCAAAGTACTGCGTAGACTCTCACGTTCGGCAGAGGCCTGCCTGAGCCGGATTTCCAGCTCGGGCAGGTGCGACTGCATTTCTTCTACCCGGCCACGTGACTCTTCGGCCAGTTCAGCAGAAACCGCGCTTTCCTCTTCAAGCAGGGCTATTTGTTCTTCGCAATGACGGTATTGTTCTTCCCATTCCTGTATTTGCGTTGTTAACTGTGACTTGCGGCTATGCAGGCGATTGCGAGAATCGGCCACATGCTTGATTTCGGTTTCAAGGCGGCTGACCAGCGTATTGGCTTCGTACATGGCAGTTTGTGCGGCATGAACCGCATCGCTTGCCTGATAATGCGCCTGACGACGCGCTTCCACAGCCGTTTCAGTAGAGCGCAACTGCGCCAATGCCGCTTCAAGATCAGTTTGCGCCTTTTCACTTTCCTCGGCCTTGCGCTGCCTTTCCTGTTTGGCATTTTCTTCGCGAATCATCCACAACACATGCTGTTTCTTCTCGCCCTCTTGCTGCAGGCTTCGATATTGTGTGGCGACCTCGGCCTGTGACTCGAGTTTGCCAAGCTGCGTATCGAGTTCACGCAGAATGTCTTCAACACGCGTCAGGTTTTCACGGGTATCAGACAGGCGGTTTTCTGTTTCGCGGCGCCGTTCTTTATAGCGGGACACCCCGGCAGCTTCTTCAAGATACACCCGCAACTCTTCGGGCTTGGCCTCGATAAGGCGATTGATCATGCCTTGGCCAATAATGGCATAACCCCTGGCACCCAGGCCAGTACCCAGGAACAGATCGTGAATATCGCGACGGCGTACCTGCTGGTTATTAATGAAATAACTGCTGGTACCGTCTTTGGTAAGCACTCGCCTGACAGATATCTCGGCGTAGACGCTCCATTGCCCTATCGCACGGCCCTCGCTATTGTCAAAAACCAGTTCGACCGAAGCCCGGCCTGCCGCCTTGCGATTGCCTGAACCGTTGAAAATGACGTCTTGCATGGACTCGCCACGCAATTCGGAAGCCCTGGTTTCGCCCAGCACCCAACGCACGGCATCAATGATATTGGATTTTCCACAACCATTGGGACCCACCACGCCTACCAGCTGACTGGGAACAGGAATGGTGGTTGGGTCGACAAATGATTTGAAACCGGATAATTTTAGTTGGGTTAAACGCACGTTGATGGACAGAAAACGATATTGAAATTGGTTTCATGCAATTTGTGAATGACAAGTTGCATGAAGCCCTAAACCTTATATAATAACCCAGCTACACACGAAATATAGTCAATAAAAGTTACCGCTCCACTAAATTTTAGTACCTCGGTTTTACATTCACGGTAACTGAAAAAAACGGTTGGCAATACTTTATTTCTTTGTGCCAGCGGTCAGGTCACTTCACAGTAAAAAACAAAAAATTGGAATTCGGTTGAAAAAAGGTTTTTATCTCGTCATGATTGCGCAAGCATTATCTTCGCTTGCCGACAATGCTTTATTTATTGCCGCAATAGCGCTCATTGCCGAGTTAAACGGGCCAGACTGGATGACACCAGCCATGAAATGGTTTTTTGCGTTTTCCTACGTTATTCTAGCCGCTTTCGTTGGTGCCATTTCAGACTCTTTCCCCAAAGGAAGAGTCATGTTTGTCACCAATGCCATTAAAATTTCCGGTTGCCTGCTCATGTTCGGCTTTGAGTTTGTAGCAGGCGGCAACCACTCTTTACACGCTTATATTGTCTGTTTGTCCTATGCGCTGGTGGGTATCGGTGCCGCCGCTTATTCGCCTGCCAAGTATGGCATAGTGACCGAACTGCTTCCCCCCAACGACCTGGTCAAGGGCAACAGCTGGATAGAAGGCCTGACCGTCCTTTCCATTATCCTGGGTGTGGTCCTGGGTGGCAAACTGACCGAACCGACCATGTCGGGCTGGCTACTGGCAAACCCGTTTATCAGTAGCATTGCCAAAACACCGGCTGAAGCGGCCATCGTGGTTATTGCCACCATTTATATCATGGCAGCCCTGTGCAATCTGTTAATCCCCAACACACACTTTGTTTACCCTAAACAGGAATCCAGTCCTGTCAAGCTATGCAAGGTATTTTTCAGTTACGTCAAAATCCTGTGGCAAGACAAAGTAGGACAAATCTCCCTGGCGGTTACCACCTTATTCTGGGGTGCCGGGGCAACCCTGCAACTGGTGGTATTGCAATGGGGACAAGACCATTTAAACCTTAGCATTGCCCAATCAGCCAATTTAATGGGGGTCGCCGCCATCGGCACCGTGCTTGGCTCGGTACTGGCC
>CAYPJI010000262.1:0-3252 GCA_964411045.1 uncultured Methylobacter sp.
ATTGCGGCGTGATCAGGTCCAGGTACTCGGTCGCCGCCGGAATGCCTGCGGTATTCAAATCGAGCAATAATTGCCTGGCGACCCGCAAACCTTTATTGATGTTAAAGCTGGAATCAAGATCCGGATCGTTGATCAGGCCTTTCCAGCCTACGGTCGTGCGGGGTTTTTCAAAATAAACCCGCATGACGATCACCAGATCGTCTTTTAATTCATCCTTGACCGCTTTCAACCGTCGTGCATATTCCTTGGCGGCATCTATGTCATGGATCGAGCAAGGACCCACCACCGCCAGCAATCTGTCATCCTGACCGGCCAGTATCTTGTGAATATCTTCCCTTGCTCGCAGAGTAGTCTGTGCCGCTGCTTCGGTAATAGGCATTTCATCATGCACTTGAACAGGTGCAATGACTTCTTTAGTGGCACAGATTCTCAAGTCGTCAGTATTGTATTTCGTTTGCATGGGAGCGGTAACCCGGGTTTTATATCTGGATTAGATTTTGAACTTTTCATTTTAACTGTTTTTATCATCTTTTTGTTAGTTTTTGCTATCAAATAAAGAGATAGGCTGGATCAGCGCCACTACAAAGAAAAGTACGGTTACAGATAATATTCTTCAAGCGAGTGCCAGTCAGCAACTCAGATAACATCAGACAATATGGACAAAAATGAACCAGCGCTTGATGCTGTCAATGAATGGGAATTAAAAAGATGATAGACGGAGTTCCGAAAGAAACAGTGCGCCGTTGCTGCAGCTTGTCGTTACCCATTAACACTTTTGCTCAAACAGAAAGCCTCCGGCTTGACACTGTTTATTTGCAAAAGGTTCATAGGCACGCGAGCGGGTTGAAAACCAGCCGCTCGCATTAACCGCAAACCAATCGCTCAAGATAACTTACAAAACAGCGCTCAGACTCTCGTCATCATACAGGCGCGTTTTTTTCCAGCCATTGAATTTGCCGTCATAAAAAGTCAGATCGTTATCGATAGCATATTCGTAGCAGCTTCTAAACAGCCGCGCTGTCCGAAAGGCATGCAACTCATCATCGGCCGTTACTTTTTCTATGTTGCCGACCTGAAACGTCTTGTTTCTGGACTTGCCGTTGCTGACCCAAAAGACGGTATAGCACAAATAGCTTTTATCTTTTCTATGATCGTACTTGATGGTTCTGGATACGCCGGTGACACCGGTTGTGGTTTTATTTTTAGGCGGCTTAAGAAAGCGGGTCTTGCTGCCCTTTAATACCACCAGCATTTGGTCTCGCCAGGTAATGGCGGCCTTTAAAGATTTACCTTTATTCCCCCACAATTTATGTGAAAAATAACGACTGCTCTCTTTGCCGCGTCTTACGATACGTACCTGAAAACCAAACACATCTGGCTCAGTAATATGTTTATGTTTTGCCATGGATTTAAACTCGTCAAACGAATTATTAATTAAATTTAACAGCCAAGTTAGGCCGCCAATTTTTTGTCTCTTTGAAATATCAAGCTTTTCTTATATTTTTGTAAGCTGATGATTACAAATTATCGCTAAAGTTCAAATAAAAGCAAGTAAAAATCATAACAATATAGACAATTCCCGAGTAACTTAGTGTAGAATGATTTCATTCCACTTCTTCAGTGGTTCAAGACGAGTTAATAACCTTATGTTTTTCATTGTTTTTTGGAGATAATCGATGAGCGTACTAGTAGGTAAACAAGCACCCGATTTTACAGTTCCCGCTGTATTAGGTGACGGTCAAATCGTTGATTCATTCAGCTTTTCAGAAGCCACTAAAGGCAAATATGCTGTCTTAGTTTTCTACCCACTGGATTTTACATTTGTTTGTCCAAGTGAGCTGATTGCCTTGGATCATCGTATCGATGAGTTTAAAAGCCGCGGTGTGGAAGTGATTACCGTTTCTATTGATTCTCATTTTACTCACAACGCATGGCGCAATACGCCGGTCAACAAAGGCGGTATCGGCCCTGTCCGTTACACAATGGCGGCCGACCTGTCTCATGCCATCGTCAAAGACTATGACGTGGAAGCCAACGGCGCTGTTGCCTACCGTGGCACTTTCCTGATCGATCGCAATGGTGTCGTTCGCCATCAGGTTGTCAACGATCTGCCTTTAGGCCGTAACATGGACGAACTGCTGCGTATGGTTGATGCCCTGCAATTCCATGAAGAGCACGGTGAAGTTTGCCCGGCAGGCTGGAACAAAGGCGACACGGGCATGAATGCAAGCCCAACCGGTGTTGCGGACTATCTGGATAAAAATGCTGAAAAACTGTAAGAACGGTTAATTCGTCTTATAACGGCGCATTGTATTGATACAATGCGCCTTTTTTGTGCCTGTTAATTTTTTTGTGTGGCTGCCGCATCAGCCAATAGTTTCTTTCTGATCAGAAACGCAGCGAAGATGCCTACAATGGCCGGTATCTGTGTCAGCAGGAACGTACCTGTCGCGCTTTTGGCAACCAGCCCTGACAGCAGGTTAACGACGGATAATTTGACGACCCACCAGGTAATCCAATACCCCATTACCCCTATGACGGCCCATTTGACAGGCTGCTCGCCATGCTCTCTTGCCGTTAAAAAAAACCAAATAAGTATCGCGATTCCGGATAATTTAGCTAATAGTAACATCTTCCAACCTCAATTTAGTTATTATGACTAATATGACCATACCTGATGCGGCTAAAATTTAGCCCACTGCCGCACCCAATCTGACAATCATATTCTGTAATAGATCATCATTATATCTTTTTTTAGTAGGAGAGAATCGTGGGAAAATCGCTTAAAATCATCCTTTCGATACTTGCAGCTCTGATTTTGCTGATCATTGTCATCATCAGCGCCTTATTCATTTTTATCGATCCCAATGATTTCAAACCCGAAATACAAGCAGCCGTCAAAGACAAGATCGGCCGGGAACTGACGCTGGAAGGCGATTTAAACCTGTCGATTTTCCCGTGGCTGGGCATCTCAACGGGCAAAATGACGCTGAGTAACGCCGAAGGCTTTCAGGCCAAACCCTTTGCCGAAATTCAGGAAAGCGATATCAACGTCAAATTGCTGCCGCTGTTATCAAAAGAAATCGAAGTCGACCGCATCGTTTTAAAAGGGCTGACCGTCAACCTGGCCAAGAACAAACAGGGCGTCAACAACTGGCACGATCTGATCGGTACGAAACCTGAGCCTTCTGCCCCTGGCAGCGGTACACAAGAAGCCCAACCAGCGGAAGAAGCGCAGACTTTATTGTCCAT
>CAYPJI010000263.1:0-3238 GCA_964411045.1 uncultured Methylobacter sp.
TTCTTCGGACAGCTGACGGGCTTCGGATTCGACCATAAGCACAGCCGCCTCGGTGCCCGCAACGATAAGGTCCATGCTGGACGTTTTAAGCTGGGACGACGTTGGGTTCAGAATGTACTGGCCATCGATATAACCGACGCGCGCTGCACCGATAGGGCCATTGAACGGAATACCGGAAATTGCCAGTGCCGCCGAAGCGCCAATCATGGCGGGGATATCAGGATCAACTTCGGGGTTGACCGACAGGGTATGAATAATGACCTGAACGTCGTTGTAGAAGCCTTCAGGAAACAGTGGGCGCAACGGGCGATCGATAAGGCGCGAGGTCAGGGTTTCTTTTTCGGAAGGCTTACCTTCGCGTTTGAAAAAACCACCCGGGATACGACCGGCCGCATAGGTTTTTTCGATGTAATCAACAGTCAGGGGGAAAAAGTCTTGACCGGGCTTGGCCTTTTTGGCCGCAACAACGGTGGCCAACACAACGGTGTCGTCAACCGAGACAACTACAGCACCACCGGCCTGACGGGCAATTTCGCCTGTTTCGAGCACCACGGTGTGCTGGCCGTATTGAAACGACTTGGTCACTTTATTGAACATTATTGATGATCCTTACAATTAAAAAAACCGTGCGCACCACGAGGAGCGCTCGTGGCAGACACGGTTGAACATCATGGGCAACCCGCCCCAGATATCACTTACGCAGACCGAGTTTTTCGATAAGTGCGCGGTAAGCGTCGGGGTTGCGACCTTTCAGGTAATCGAGCAGCTTGCGGCGGCGGCTGACCATACGCAGCAGGCCACGACGCGAGTGGTGATCTTTCTTGTGCTCTTTAAAGTGGCCCGTGAGATCGTTGATACGGGCTGTAAGCAATGCCACCTGCACTTCAGGAGAACCTGTGTCGCCCTGGGCGCGTTGGAATTGTGAAACGATGTCGGATTTTTTGATGTCGGCTACGGACATTTTTTGCCTCTTTGACAGGCGTCAAGGCCGAGGTGCCCTGACGTGAATTAATAAAATATGCTTTAGGCCCCATAACTTATGAAAGCCACCCGGCATTATAGCGGATTCGGTAAAATTTGCTGAAAGGCATTTGGCATTCGCCCCGACAGGGCACTGCACGCTGTCCGACAGCCCGGAACACAGGAGACCCCATGACACGCAAGACCCGCCCTGCACCCGTTTCGCGGCTTGATCGCCGCCGCAGCGCACTGGCCAGTGCGCTGGCTATCGGTGCCTTTATGGCGCTGACTGCCTGCGTCACGATTAACAGTGTTCCACCAGGAACCCCTGCAGCGCAGGTGGTTCAACAATTGGGCCGGCCCACCTACACCTGCACACAAGACGATGGCAGGCAACGCATGATCTGGAGCCAGCAGCCGTCAGGGCAAGCCGCCTGGGGCACTACAATTGATAGCGAAGGGCGTATCGGGCCGGTTGCGCAGCTACTGACCGATGCGCGCTTTCAAGCCTTGAAATCGGGCACCTGGACGCCAGAAAAATTATTGTGCGAATTCGGCCCGCCCGCAGAAAAGTCTGCGGTAGGCTTGCCGTCTTCTTTGCAGATTGTCTGGAGCTGGCGCTACATGCAAGACGGCGTGTGGTATTCGCTGATGCACGTTTACCTGGGCCGTGATGGCGAAAGGGTAACCCGCTTCCACCCTGGCCCCGACCCGCGCTACGAAGCTGAAAGCTGGTGGTGGAACTAGGCAACACAGACAAGCTACGCTGCCCGCAACGCAAAAAGCCGGCGAAGCCCTTAGCCCCAGGTGGCAGGCTAGCTGCGCCGGGCGCCCAGCTGGCGGGCCTTACGGACGCGCCACAACATAACAAACCAGCCCGACAGGCCATACACCACAAACAAACCAAACAGCACCAGCGGTGGATCACTGGAAACGAACACAAAACCCGCCACCACCACCAAAATGCCCCAAAAAGGTACGCTTCGCCCCAGGGCAAATGATTTGCCGCTGTAAAACGGCAGGCTGGTGACCATGGCAATACCGGCATACACGGTCAGGGCAAAACCTATCCAGGCAATCGAGACATCTTGCAAGGCAAACTTGTTGTCAACTGCCAACCACATGTAACCCGCCACCAGGGCCGCCGCTGCGGGGCTGGGCAACCCCTGGAAAAACCGCTTGTCGACCACGGCAATATTGGTATTGAAACGAGCCAGACGCAGGGCCGCACCCACCACATAAATAAACGCAGCCAGCCACCCCCAGCGCCCCAAGCCTTGCAACGACCATTCGTAAATAATCAGGGCCGGAGCAATGCCAAAAGACGTCATATCGGACAACGAGTCGTACTGCTCTCCGAACGCCGATTGGGTATTGGTAAGACGCGCAACACGCCCATCCATCCCGTCGAACACCATCGCCATGAAAATGGCAATGGCCGCCAATTCGTAACGACCGTTGATCGCCTGGATAATGGCATAGAACCCCGCGAACAGATTCGCGGTGGTGAACGCGTTAGGCAGCAGATAAATGCTGCGACGGCGCCGGGTTTCGTCGGAGAAGGAATTGGGCATAGTCAGACCAAGAAAAACACGTTCGGCAAAAATTGCCGGTTTACGCTGCGGGCGGTTCGGGCAGTTCAGCCAGAACGGTACTGGTCGCGCTGACCTTGTCACCAATAGACACGCGCGGGCGCGAACCTAACGGCAGGTAAACATCAACCCGCGAACCAAAGCGAATAAAACCGTAACGCTGCCCTGCAAACAACTGATCGCCGGGCTTAGCGTAACAAAGTATACGCTTGGCGACCAGACCGGCCACCTGAACCGCGGTAACCACGTGCCCCGAAGATGCACGAATCACCGTGGCGTTACGCTCGTTTTCGAGCGATGCTTTGGCCAGCGCAGCATTGACGAATTTACCCGGAAAGTAATCGACGGACACGACCGAACCCGTGACAGGCGACCGGTTGGAATGCACGTTAAAAACGTTCATGAATACGCTGATCTTGAGTGCCCGGCGGCCAGCGTAGGTGTCATCGACCTCTTCGACCGCAACAATACGGCCATCGGCGGGGCTAAGCACATTGTTTTCACCGTCGGGCGCCATGCGGGCCGGATCACGAAAAAACTGCAGTACAAACAGCGACAACAGCCAGAAAATGATTGAAACAGCCGGTGACCAGATCGTAACCAGAACAGAGATGGCGACGATGCCAGCCAGGAATGGCCAGCCTTCACGGGCAATAAGGGGGTGCGGATACGAAGGTTTGTACATG
>CAYPJI010000264.1:0-3235 GCA_964411045.1 uncultured Methylobacter sp.
TCGGATAAAATTGAAAAAACTTTACCCGACATTACAAAAATGACTGAGTACTAGGTTTGCCGCTGATGCTGTTCGTACACAATGATCCCCTCTTATGGCTGCCTGTCATCAGTACGCATTTACTGTTTTTTTCCGGTTTAACATTGCGTACCCGCCTGCATAATGTCGACTGGCGGTATTTGCGGCAGTCTTCGATTTATATTATTCCCCCGGCCATCATAGGCGTATTCGGATTGGTGAATCTGCCGACCTTGTGGTTGAACGTGTTCATTTATTCGATCACCTTGTTTTACGGTTTGACATGGCTGTTCAACCGCGCCATTGAAAGCCGCCGGAACTGGGTGGACAAGCTGCTGTTGATTTTGGGCGGCTATATCGCCGGAACGTCTCTGACCGGAGCCCCTTTGATGGTGGCCGTATACATGCGCAATGTCAGCAGGGAGCAATTGCGCGACACCTTGTTTGTACTATGGTTTATTTTGGTCAGCATTAAAATGACGACCTTCGTCGCCCTGTCGGTTGATTTGCATTTTCTGGCTGCGCTGGCGCTGATGCCGATTGCCGCTGTCGGGCATATGCTGGGGCTGAAAGCGCATGACGCCATTACGCGCAATGATTTGCTGTTTAAGCGCTGGATTGGCGGCGGTCTGGTCATTGTCAGTGCTTTGGGATTATGGAACTTGTGGATCTGAAACGACCCGGAAAGGCTTGCCGTCTGGAGAGAGCATCCTGCTTATAAGCTGTTTATGGCTTTAGCA
Organism: uncultured Methylobacter sp.; assembly: GCA_964411045.1. GTDB lineage: Bacteria > Pseudomonadota > Gammaproteobacteria > Methylococcales > Methylomonadaceae > Methylobacter. The sequence continues at coordinate 759 of CAYPJI010000264.1, forward strand.
GGATAGCTCTGCCCGCAATACAGGCGTTGTCTACATTTGTTTCAATTTTGCTTCAGAGTCCGGCAGGGCTGCAAGCCAGTAGGATCGATGCAGACTGAGATACTGGCTGACGGCCCGGGGCAGGGAACCGCCCATTTTGAATCCTAGCCACTTGAGCGCCGTCCGCAGCACGGCGGAAGGAATCAGCCACGGCGCTTTTTTCAGCAGATAACGCATCTCCGATATGACATAGCGCCGTCCTTCGCCGGATGCGCCGCCAAATAGCTGCTGGAGCCAGGGCGTATGAGTATGGAAAACGCCGATGTCGAAGTAGCGCTTGAACTCATCCAGAAAATGGTAGTCGTGAGAATGGAATACCTGGGCCTCGGCGCAATAAGCGATTTGCCAGCCGGCCGTCAGCATTTGCGCGGCCACATGCGTGTCTTCATTCATGATGGTGTCGGCAGGGAACCCGCCCACATGGGTCAGCGTACTGCGCCGGTAGGCAGCGAAGGAGTTGGAGATAAAGGCGGTTTTAATGCCATAGCGTGCCCGGTCTTCCAGACCGCGCAGCTGGCTCTCCGGCGGATAATTGAAAAAGCGGGCATGAGCGGCAATCGGTCCGGCATTCCGATGCGGAAGCTGGCGTCCATAAGCCGCGCCGACCCGCTTATTCTCGAATACGGCTAATAGCTGCTCGATGGCATCGGGGTTGGCCAATAAGGCATCCTGCGTCAGGAACACGATGATATCCGCCTCCGGCATCATCTCCACGCCCATTTGGCGCGTACCGCCGTGGTTGAACTCGGTCTTGGCGATCACTTTCACGGTAAAGCCATGGGCGCGCGCCAGGGCCTGGGTGTCATCGCTGGAGGAAGAGTCGATCACCAGCAGGTAGTCCGGTTTCCGGGTCTGCTGTTCGAAGGCTTCAAGCCAGGATTGCCAAAGCTTGCCGGCATTCAGGGTAGGGACGATCAGGCCGATCTTACTCATACGACGAACCCTCCGCCAGTTTTTGCGGCGCACGGCCAAGGCCGGATTTCGTCAGCGCCTGCCAGACCCGATCGCCAAGCTTGACGGGGTCGAGCTGCTGCTCGACGTATTGCCGGCCATTGGATGACATCTGTTGCCATTCCGGCAGGCTCAGCGCTTGAGCTTTACGCAGAACCTCGCATACCGAAGCCTCATTTCTATCGAAAATGAAGCCGGCGCCGGCAGATTCGATATGATCCCAGGCCAGTCCTCGGGCCACCAGAACCGGGCGCCCAGCCGCCAGGGCTTCAGCTACTACATTGCCGAAGTTTTCGCGCATGCCGCCCGCTTCCTCCAGCCCTGAAGGCAGCACCAGAAAATGGCTGGACGCCAGCAAACCCATCACTTCGTCGCGCTGCAGATAACCCCGGTAAGTGACAGCGCCTTGCGCCTCTTCGACCAGCGCCTGAAACTCTTCGAAGTAGTCGCCGTCGACGCTTCGGCCGGCGATCACCAGTCGATCTGTAGGTTGGCGAACTTTCAGCCACGCCCTGATAAAGGCGTTGATGCCTTTTTCCTGCTGAATGTGGCCGAGAAAGCAGAGCTTCATGCCTTCCCGGGTCGGATGTGGGGCCACTTCAATTTCACGGCTGTCGATGCCATTGGGAACCTGCAAGATGCGGGCGTCTTTGCCCAGCACATCGCGCACCCCATCGGCCTCGGTATCGCTGGTGCAATGCACGGCGATGGCCCGGCGCAGGGTCGGAAAGGTCAGCCATTTATAGTAAAGCCATTTGTGCGGTTTCTGCCGGCGGATCAGATCGACGTGTTCAGGCATCAGTCCGCCATGCACGGCGACCATGAACGGACGACGCAGCAGCACACAGAAAATAGCCGCCAGCGTGGAAGGCCAGGTGGCAATGCCGTGGATATAGACGACCGGCGCCCGCAGGCATAATTTGAACAAGGCCGGAATGGCGCCGAGCCCGAAGCCCCAGCGCCGGAAGCCATAGCAACGATAGAGATCAACCTCCACCTGCTCGCCAAGCTGTACCTGTTCAGGGCGCAGCCGGCCGTCGATGGATTCGTCGGACGAAACCACCGCCATCCTGTGTCCCCGTTCCGCCCAGGCCTTGGTCAGAACGCTGGCGGTGACGGACACGCCGCCGTAACCTTTGGCCGGAGGTATATGCGTGGTAACGATACCTGCATTCATAGTATTTTTCCTGAATCTGTCTGTGAATAATTAAAAACTGTTGCGGGGCTCGCGTTCGGGGCTTTGATAGGCCAGAAACCCGCGCCAGACGCCGACGAGATTGTAAAAAGAGTAGGCCAGCTTTTTCGGGTTCAGCAGAACCAGGGCCAGCAGCATCTTGATGGCGGGCGCGACGAACATCTTGCGCACGATGTAGTACAGAATGAATACGTCCAGCTGATTAGCGAATTTCCGGATATAAGCGCCGACGCCTGTTTTTCCGCTGCCGATGGGGACAGCGAATCCTATACCTACCGGCTGACCCAATCGA
>CAYPJI010000265.1:0-3219 GCA_964411045.1 uncultured Methylobacter sp.
GCGGCGCTGGGTCTGAAGGCCGACACCTACAAAGATATTGAATTCAATATCTCGCTGACGAGCCTGGTTGACGGCAAAGACAATCAGCTTGTCAACCGCGAGCGTGCTGCGGCCTAAGCTGTTTTGGTATTCCCCCATTTTTAGACATAGCGGTTTTATGGGGGAATAACCTGCCACTTTGGCGTGGACATGCCGGCTAAGTTACACTTAATTACAATAAAACAGCCTGTGGATAACCGCTAAGTCGCGTCACTGTGAATAGATTGTGGACCGGGCAGGGATAACTTGCCTTTTTTTCCAGTTGCCAAAACTTGTTCAGATACCGTCCTTCAGTTGCTCCCAAAGTCATCCAATGCTTTTCTTGTCTTAAGTCACTGACCTTACAGGCCGAAAGTGACTTGTGCCACTTATGCACAGACACCCATAATTAGTTATCTGTATATATAAAAGAAAAAGAAAAACTAAAACACTTTCTGCTCAAGCCAGTCAACCAGCCGGGCTATCGCCAGGCTGAAGAAAGTTCGTATACTTCGATTCGTGTTGAGTCAGGAATCTTTTGCCGCCTGAACCAGACATTTCGACAACTTATCGAAATGCAGCAGCGCGGCTTGCGTCAGTGTGACCTGCTTACGACGAGAGTCTTCGGTGTCGGTCAGCATAATCCAGCCTTTGGCACGCATTGACTTCAACCGATTATGAATCGTGGCGGGTGAGCCCAGCTCGGCGTGGGCCATCATGTCGCGAACGGACAAGCGGCTGGCCTCTTTGGTAGCATGAGCAACAAGTTGCAAAATGCGTTCTTCAAGTGGGTCGAGCGCAGGCAACGATGGCAAACCACGTAAGGACTCGGCCAACTGCAGAAAACGCATATAAATGTCGGCGGGTCGAGTTTTGTCTTTCATGGTAGAACCCATAAGTAGGTTGGAATAAGTAATAAATCCTGCAATTATTATTTTGATCTTAGCAGTGGGGTTTTTGTAGGACAATAGGATAAATGTCACAAATAGTATTACACGCAGTCATGGTCCTGGCCTCGGCTAGCCTGTACGCGCTGGCACTGGCCATCAACGAATGGGCATTTATCGGATTACAAGAGACACCTGGTATTAACTGGGTATTTCTACCTGCTGGAATTCGCTTGTGTTGCACCTTGCTGTTTGGCTTCTGGGGCGCTGTTGGTCTATGGTTAGCATCGTTCTTTATTGCCACACATTACCTGTTTCCAGACCAAGCCGTTCATGCTCTGGTTGTTAGTCTACTTTCGGCGCTATCGCCCTATTTGGTCTATCTTTCAGCACGACACTATTTCGGGTTGGCCGAATCATTGATTAACCTTTCGCCACATCGACTTATTATTTGCTGCATTTTTTTTGGTATTTGCAACGCCGTCTTGCACCACGTCTGGTTCTTGCTCTATAGCCCGGCTGCAGTATCAATCAAAGGTTTCAGCGCCATGCTGACGGGTGACATCGTCGGTGCCCTATTGGTTTTGTATGTCATCAAAGCCGCGTTAGCCCTGTTACCAAGAACACTTTTGGCCAGCCGCTAAACCTGGGTAAAAGGCAGCACCACCTGCTGCGCCACTCGAATATCTGCAATGTCGGGTTCGTGGTTCTGCCATTGGTTGAACCCTCGGGCTTTTGCACCGTACATCGCCCGGTCGGCCTGGTTAAGCAAGTCATCGGCGCTCGTGCCATCTTGCGGGCACGTGGTTGCACCAATACTGCCCGACACCTGAAAGGTGTACGCGCCGACAACAATAGGTTCCTGTAGCGCCTCTCTTATTTTTTCAATGATGTTCTCGGCGTCGGATTCGGACGTAATTTGGCTAAGTATCACCGTGAACTCATCACCGCCCAGCCTAGCAACAATGTCTGTGCTACGCACCACGCTACACAAGCGCTGTGAAACCGTCTTCAGTACTTCATCACCCACTTGATGACCGTAGCGATCGTTGATCTCTTTAAATTTATCAAGGTCAACAAATAGTAAGGTCAGCGAGCCGCCGTATCGCTCTACACGCTTGATCTCTGTATTTAACCGATCGAAAAACATTCGCCGGTTGGGAATACCTGTTAAAGCATCGAAATTAGCCTGATGCCAAATCAATGCCTCAGAAGCTTTCATTCTGGATATATCTGTGGTCGTTCCAACCATGCGCAGCGGTCGCCCCGATAAGACATCGCGCGCAACGACCATGCCGCGCGCCAACACCCACTTCCACGAACCATCTTTACAGCGCATGCGATGCTCGACGACATACGCTGGCAAATCACCCTTTAAGTAATCTCGAAGTGTCTCGGTGACGACCGCGTAGTCGTCCGCGTGAATCAATTGTTCCCAATTCCCCGGGCAGGCATCAAGATCTTTAGGCTCATAACCCAGCATCGCCTTCCAGCAGTCTGAAACGTGGTTATCTTGCGTAACCAAATCGTAGTCCCACACGCCATCACCTGCACCTTCCATCGCAAATTTCCACCTTTGCTCGCTTTGGCGCAGCCTGTCATTTATGCGGTGAATATGACGCAAGGCCCGCATACGACCCAACAATAACCAGCTTAACAATGCCAGAAACAAACTGACCAGCGTGCCCAGGACAATAACCCACCCGCCTTCCGGCGGCTTGAATACTTGCTGAAACTGCCGGGTCGACAGCACCCGAAGTGACCAGCTTCGCCCAAACAAATTAACGGCACGTTCGGCAACCAAAGGCACAAACCCATTTGGCGGCGAACTATTGGCAATCTGTGACTTGAATATCGCTTGCGACGACCCTGCCGACGTGACGTCCGAAACCTCATAATCAAGTACAACCGACTCGTCATCGAAAACCGCCGAAAGCGCTTGGTCAAGACGAAACGCAATGTAGATCCAACCTTTTAATAGCGAAGGGTCTTCAGAAGGTAACGATGAAAAATCGGCATGGATCGGCATAAACAACAAATAGCCCGACGTGGTTGAGTCTGCGCTATTAACCGTCGATTCATGACTTTGCTGAAATAAGCCCACAGGCGCAGATAGTTTGGGTTCCTCGCTTGTTGCGGCATTCAGCATTGTTGCTTTACGCAAAGGGTCACTGAAGGTATCTATTCCCAAAATGGCCAGATTGCGTTCAGTTTCCGGGTAAATATACGTAATAGGCGCGTGGGCCTTGTCTGGTGACAGACTGACATAGCCCAACGCAACGGTACCTGGCGTATTTTGCTGAAAGTTCAGGCT
>CAYPJI010000266.1:0-3180 GCA_964411045.1 uncultured Methylobacter sp.
GTCGGATTTGATGCGACCAACAAGTGGCCTGGGGAAACCAACAGGGAATGGGGCCGGCCTATCTCCATGTCCGAGGAAGTCATTAAAAAAGTGGATAAGATCTGGGACTCTCTGTTTTAAAGCCGTAGCCATTGGCTCAACGGATACAGGGCTTGGAAGTGTAAAAAATGCACCCGCAATTAGCGGTGAAGCATTCCTTTTCCAGAGAAGGAATTGGCAATCCGGCGCTCCTGAATTGGACGCCCGGATTGCCATGTTTTTATTAGGATATGGTATCGATCCGGCTGACGATTTCGCTGGAGGCCAGCTCCAGGCCGGATTTATAGCACTCGCTGGCTTTATCCTTATCGCCGCGGGCAGACAGCAAATCGCCCAGCAACTGATAAGCCAGCACAGTCGGCTCGACACTAATGCTGTGGTTGAAGTATCTTTCGGCTTTTCCGGCATCGCCGCATTTCAGACTTAATTTACCGATGATTGACAGCAACACTGCATCGCCGGCATGCGAAGTGAGCCATTGTTCCGCCGTTTCAAGCTGCCTGGCTGGATCGGCCGACTGTATACTGCCAAACAGGACCAAAAGCGTCTGATCCCAGTTTGCCGACAACGTCTTAGCCAGTTCGTCTTCAACCCTGGCACCAACGCCGGCCCCGATCATCGCGGCAAAATAAATGGCCGAGACGCCATGCACGCTTTTTATATAACCCGGAATTTCCGACCAGAGCGATTCAATTTCATTGATATTGCCATTTTCGGCTGCCTGCTTTAACAGTTTGCTGAAGGCTTCTGTTTCCAGCAATTTTATCTCGGTTTCCATCAGCACTTTATTATTGTGCAATGACGGAATCAGCTTTCGTATCCCTTCCCAGTCGCCGATATGCTGATAAGTCTGGTGCAATAATTTCAGCACACTGGCATGGGTCGGATCTATCGACTGCAATCGAGCCAGCGTCTCCAGGGCCTGGTCAAACTGGTTCCCTGACAGGTTCAGCTCCGCTTGAGTCAAGCCGATTGCGATATCGGAACCGGGCGCCTGATCCGCAGCTTTTCTAAGGTATTCGTCTCTTTTGTCAATCGCGCCACGCGATTGAGCAGCCTTCGCAGCAGTCAAGTAGTGCAATAATGGTGCGCCGCTATGCGATGCGTGTTTAATCAGCACTTTTTCGGCTCTTTCCCAATTGCCTTCGGCTGAATCCACCAAACCTGCAATCAAAGCTTCCTGAGAACGGTTGAATTTAACGCTTTTTCCGCGCGTTTTGATTTGCTCGGGCAACCTGAGCAGCCATCCCAGAAATCTGAAAAACAGATAGAAGATAAAAAATCCCATGATCAGGCTGACTGCAAAAACAACCAATGAAGTCTCTATGGACCACTGGCCAATGCCAATCAGTACATAACCGGGACTCTCAAAGCCGCTCAGCCATTGATTGACTAAAAAAGCGGCCGCAATCGCAAGTAAAAAAGCCCCCAAAAAGAAAAATATGGTTTTCTTCATCGCAGACTCTCTTGTTATTGCGCAGCAGGTGCAGATTCAGGTGTCGGGGCCGGTGCTACTGCCGGTTCCGGCTCTTGCTTGGGCTGAGGCTCTTGCTTGGGCCCGGGCTCCGCTGCAGGCTCTGGCGAAGGCATGGCTTTGTCTGTTTCCAGCCTGAGTTTGACAATGTCCCTGAGCATTTTCAAAGACAGACTGATGTCCGGATACTGGCTATGGATCTGGATACCCTTCATTCTGTCCAGCTCGGCAATAAAGTTTTTCGTCTGTGCATCCTGCATAAAATGTTGTTCGGCCCATTTTTTTGCATCCGCCAAGCCTGCCTGATAAAGCGTTTCATTACGCTGAACCAGCGCAATTTTGGCCGACTCCAGCTTTAGTCTCAACTGCTCTTTAATAAATTGAGCCTCCTCCTGGGTTAATGTCGCCTTGATCGGCTGCTCGGTATGCCGGATCGTGACATATTCTTCCAGTCCGCTCAACGCTGAATCAATCAGATCCTGCCCTTCCTGGGATTCATCCGCCGGCTTTTCAGGTGCTTTTGGCGATGTCGGCGCCTTTCCGGCATACGGCAGAAATAAAGTCAGATTGTCAATCTGGCTCGCCTGCGTCTGAATTGTGGAATACATACCGACAATATCAGGCTCCTCGACTCTGTTGAGAGCGGCGATATCCTTGACGATCTGTTCACGCACTTTAAATACTGCCGCATCACCGCTCTCCCGCAAGCGCTGGTCAGCCGCCTCCAATGCCTGACGCGCTGTGTTTACATCGCCTATCAGATGCAAACGTTCGTTGGCTGTACTGAGCAGATATTCGGCATCGGCAATCAGCCAGTCGCCGCGCGTCTTGCTGAGCTGTCGCTGCACCTGTTGTATGGCTGTGTTTAACTCTTTGCGGGTACTGTCGAGTTTTTCATTATGTAAACGGGAAAAATCCTCGAGCGTTTTGGTAAAATGCGTGTCTTTGCCGGCAATGCTGGCTTCCAGAGTTGCCAGTTGCGACTGCACAGAGGCCAGTTGCGACTGATAACCGCTGATCTGCTTCGATAATTCGAGCAACTGCATGTCACCCTTGTTGACTTCACTGTCTAAGCTGGCCTGTTCTTCGCGCAATTGGGTAAAAAGAAAGAATCCGGCACCCGCCAATGCGATAATAATGAGCAAAGTAATGATGCCAAACCAGAATCCGCTACGAGACCGGTGAACTTTATTACTCTCGCCCACATTCTGTTCCTGTTTTTCACTCAATTCGGCCACACTATTCCCCATTACATACTATTGTTACTGTCTCAAGAATTGCTGTATCAGCAGGATTTTCCGTCACGGCAATTCGCTTAAAACCCATCCCGGCAGCTAATTGCCCGATCCTATCGCTCACCACCACCAAGGGTATAGGCAATAACAGCCGATGATTTTTTTCGCCCAGCATGATCAATAAATTTTGTAGCGCTTCACCGCTGGTTACAGTAATAACATCCAACCGGTGCTGGGTAAGTAATTGGACTACTTGCGAGTTATCAATGCTGGGAATTGTCCTTTTGTACACTTCCAGATACTGAACATCCGCCCCTCGACTGCGCAGTGTGTTGGCCAGTTCTTCTCGTCCGCCTTCCCCTCGCACGATCAAGCAGGACTGCCCTTTTATCTGTTGTATTTGCGGCATGGCCAACAATGCTTCACTGGTAT
>CAYPJI010000267.1:0-3120 GCA_964411045.1 uncultured Methylobacter sp.
GTTCCGTTGCTTTTCGTGCACCCATTTTGGAATGCTCCATTTTGGCATGCACGGCTTCAATGACCACAATGGCGTTGTCCACGACGATACCGATAGCCAACACCAGTGCAAACAGGGTAATGAGATTGAGGGAAAAGCCCATCAGCTGCATGAAGAAAAACGTGCCGACCAACGAAACCGGCACGGCAATAATGGGGATGATGGTGGAGCGAAAATCCTGCAAGAAGACAAACACCACCAGGGCAACCAGCAGAAAAGCTTCTACCAGCGTCTTGATGACTTCATGAATGGACGCATCCAGAAACTCGGAAACATCATAGCTCAGGGTATAATCCATGCCCGGCGGGAAGGAAGTTGACTTTATCTTCGCCATGGTCGCTTTGATATTGTCAATCACCTCCTTGGCATTGCTGCCCGGACGCTGCTTTAACAGAATGGCGGCGGAAGGCCGGCCGTTTTCTTTGGAAAGTACGTTGTAATCCTGAGAATCGAATTCGATTTCGGCAACATCCTTGAGCCGCAACATTTCGCCATTCTCTGTGCTGCTCAAGACGATGTTTTCATAGGCTGCCTTGGTATTATGTTTGCCGGTGTACTTCAAGACGTATTGAAGCGCCTGCGCCTTCTTACCTGAGCTTTCACCAATTTTACCCGGTGCGGCTTCCACGTTCTGAACTTTCAGTTTTTCAGTGACTTCTGTAGCCGAAATGTTGTACATCAACAGTTTATCGGGCTTCAGCCACACGCGCATGGCGTATTCTCTGGAGCCCAGGATTTCGGCAAAACCGACTCCGTCTATTCTTTTAAGTTCTTTTAGAACATTGATATCGGTAAAGTTATAAAGAAATTTCTCGTCCAGCGTTGGGTCCGAGCTGAGTATGTTGATATATAAAAGCATGGCGTTTTGTACTTTCTCGACAATAACCCCTGCTTTAATCGCCTCGGCAGGCAGCTCGTCCAGGACCGATGACACCCGGTTCTGCACGTTGACGGCGGCGACTTCCGGGTCGGTGCCGGCCTTGAAAATAATCTGGATTTCGCCGCTGCCGTCATTGCCGGAAACAGACGACATATAAGCCATGCCGGGCACGCCGTTGATCGCTCGCTCGAGCGGCGTTATGACAGCCTTGACGACAACCTCCGCATTGGCGCCGGTAAATTTTGTCGTAACGTTGACCTCGGGAGGCGCAATATCGGGAAACTGCGTGACAGGCAGTCGGGTTAAAGACAATAAACCCATCAAAGTGATGAGAATGGAGATGACGATCGACAGTACCGGCCGATGAATAAATCTGGAAGTCATGATAATCCTTACCGCCCGGTTAAGCTTTAATGTCTAATGACATCACTTCGGCTAAATCAACATCGACAGGATTGATTTTATGCCCATCCCTGACATTTTCGACGCCTTCGAACAGTATTTTTTCGTCTTTTGACAAACCGGATTCCACGACATAAAAATCAGGAAATCGCATTTTGGGAACGATGTTTCTTTGCTGTAGCACGCCTGCCTGATTGACTACGAAAACATACAGCTTGTCCTGAACTTCAAACGTTGATTTCTGAGGAATTTGCAAGGCATTCTTCAGTTGTTTGCTGACGATGACCTTGCCGCTCGCTCCATGCTTCAAGATTGCGTCCGGATTTGGAAATCTTGCCCTGAAAGCAATATTGCCCGTTGAGCGATCGAATTCGCTTTCGATCATTTCTATTTTTCCTTCGTAACCATAAAGCGCATTGTTGGCGAGCTTTAAACTTACGGTTTTTGTCTCTTGTTCACCATTGGTGATGTAGTTCAGGTAATCGATTTCCGACAGGTTGAAATAGGCAAATACCTCCTGATTGTCGGAAATGGAAGTCAGCATATCGCCTTCTTCTATCAAACTGCCGACCTTGTTCGGAATCCGGTTGATAACGCCGTTATAAGGCGCCTTTATTTTGGAAAATGAGAGCTGTAGCGCGGTCTGCTCTTTGTTTGCCTTGGCCTCTTCCACATCGGCTCTCAATGCCTCCACTTTGGCTTTTATTACAGCCAGCTCTGCTTTGGATACAATGTTTTTCTCGACCAGCCGACTTACGTTGCTTAATTCCACTTGGACTGCCTTCAAATCGGCTATGGCATTTTTATAAACCGCATTGGCTTTTTGTAATTCTTTTTCGAATTCCAGAGAGTTAAGCATAAACAGCAGTTGCCCTTTCTTTACCGGCTGACCTTCGTCCACATAGATTTTTTCAATGTAGCCTTTAACCTTACTTCTTACCTCCACATATTTTATCGACTGTATGTCGGCCACATATTCGCTGCTGTAATTGGTGTCTTTTAACAGGGGGGTTATTACCTGGTGGGAATCGATGGTCTCAATTTCTTTTTTAGGTGTGCAGGATGCCGTGATCAGGCAGAAGACAAGAAACAGTATTTGGCTATTTTTCATTTGAAGTCATTTAGGCAATTGAATTTCTGACACAGCAAGAGAATCGTACGGATTTTCTTCGAGCTGTTTGGATTACGGTTTTTTTTCAAATAGATGGAAGTTAAGGCATAAAATTTTTTGCTCTGCTCATTAAAACCAGCTTTCACTTTTTCTATTAACACATGCTTAAATTGGAAAACTGAATGCTGAAAGGCGGACGCAATTCTCAGAAAACGGGTGCAAATGAGTAAATGAGTTGTTGTTGATAGTATTGGCTAACGGCCATTGCGAGTAATGGAATTATTGATTGTCTTGTATAATATGCAACAATCATGCCAATATTAACAAAGACTAAATAACGTTATTTTTCCTATAGCTATTTCACTTCGTAAATTCATTCGCCTGAATAGAGTGTTGCAATTTGCGAAAGGCGAGTGCAAAATGCAACACTATGTCTGTTATTTATAAATTAACTTTCTCCCTGTTCGCCTTGACATTAGTGGTTTTTGGCATCTATGGGACCTATCAGCTTCGAACCGAATCGCAAAATCTGCGAGATGATGTCGAAAAAGAAACACGCGTATTAGCCCAGAGTTTGCTGGTTTCAGTAGAAAACGCTTTACGGGACCAGCAAATGGAAGACGTGCAAAAACTCTTGCAGCAATTGGAACGCCTCAAGCCTTCCATTGATGTGCGTATCTACATTCAA